>JAUIKP010000299.1 GCA_030430725.1 Nitrospiria bacterium | reverse complement strand
ACCGGTATTGTCGGTGGCCTCGTTGTCGGATTCCTTGCCGGTTGTCCGCTGCAGGTCAGCGGCCCGGCTGCCGGTCTGAGCGTGATCGTCTTCGATGTGATTCAGCGTTTTGGCCTAGGCAAACTCGGGATCGTGGTTCTGGTGGCAGGAGGAATTCAAATCCTGGCGGGATTTCTCCAGTTAGGCCAATGGTTCCGAGCCGTCTCCCCTGCAGTGATTCAAGGAATGTTAGCGGGAATCGGCGTGCTCATCCTGGCAAGCCAATTTCATGTGATGATTGGGGACACGCCGAAAGGAGGCGGGCTTGAGAATATTTTGACCATTCCCGAGGCCGCCTGGAAAGGGTTGATCCCTCAGGAGGGTATTGACTCCAATCATTTGGTGTCGGCCCGCATTGGGATCCTCACGATCGCCGTCATTATTCTTTGGCAATTCCTGGTGCCTAAAAAGTTGCAATTTATTCCTGCTCCGCTGGTGGGGGTATTGGTCGCGAGTGGAGAAGCGTACATGCAAAATCTCTCCATCGAATATATTGAATTCCGGGACAGCCTCGGTAGCTCGATCCATTTTCTGAGGTTGGGGGATTTTGCCTCCCTTCTCGATCCGTCCATATTGTCTATGGCCATCGCCATTGCCTTTATCGCCAGTGCGGAAACCCTCTTATGCGCCACTGCCGTCGACCAGATGCATTCGGGACCCCGGACCCGATACAACCGTGAAATGTCCGCCCAGGGTATTGGCAATCTTTTATGTGGATTCCTTGGGGCCTTACCCATGACCGGCGTCATTGTCCGAAGTAAAGCCAATCTTCAGAGTGGCGCCAGAACGCGTGCCTCAGCTGTGCTCCACGGTGTCTGGTTAATCTTGTTTGTCGGACTTTTTCCTGAAATACTCGAGTTGGTTCCCATCGCAAGCTTGGCCGCTCTCCTCGTGTACACCGGCTATACCCTTATCAATGTCCAGGCTATTCGGACACTTTCAAAATTCGGCCGGGGAGAAGTCGTCGTGTATGCGGTGACTGTTGTGACTATTGTGACAACCAACCTTCTCATTGGAGTGCTTGCAGGGCTTGGGGTGGCACTTGCCAAGTTAATTTATTCAACCAATACCCTTCAGGTTTCGGTGGACGGCAACAAGAACAACAAATCGATTTCCATTAAATTTTCAGGCACGGCCACGTTCGTGAATCTTCCCAAATTTGCCAATGCCCTAGACGACGTTCCGTTGAAGAAAGACGTTCATCTGGATTTTGATGATCTACGGTGTATTGATCATGCTTGCCTGAATCTGCTGAATTCCTGGAAGAAATTCCATGAAACCCAAGATGGAACAGTGTCTGTCAATTGGGAACAATTAGAATCCAAGATGCTTGAGAAGCAGACGACTCCTCCCTAATTTTTACGGGTATTTGACATTCAATTTCCCCACAATGCTCAAGACCTACCGGGGGGCCTTGCCTTTTCCTCTATATCCTTTGGGCGTTTGATTGTGAATGACAAATATTGTGTCAGGATTTTCCCTCTACCCTTATTCTTTTGCTTTGTGTTTAACTGAACGTACGCACGCAGAAATGCTTGTTCCCCCTCATCGTCGGGTTCTTCCCCAGGTGACGATGGCTATGAGGAAACAACTGTTCGTTTATCCATTTCTCATATGATGAATCGGATCCCATGATGACATCATTACACAAAATTTTTTGTTTTGGAGCCGGATTCATACTGCTTCTGGTTACCGGATGTTACGAATTACCGACTGAACCAGTGTCCGAGGATGCCGGTGTGGGGCAGCCAGGATTCAAGGGGAAAGTCTCGGGGACTGTGAAAACCGAAATATCCGGGCCCGGCGTCGTGACATATCTACGCTCGCAAAATACGATTGACGGCGTGCGCTCCGGGTATTATTGGATTGCCAATGGGCGGGGAGCTAAAGATCCGTTGCTGACCTTCGGATACCCGCCAGCGCGAAATCCGGTACCGATGAATTGGTTGCAGCCGATCCAGTGGAGTTGGGTGAAAATTTTGAAGTTCGAATTGAGAGGATCGTAGACGGGAAACTTACCTCTTTTGGGTTCAATGCTGACGGAACTCTGCCCTTGGAAAGTTTCCCCACTGATGGTACGAAATTGGCAGGTGCCAAAATTAACGGCTCTTTTCGATTGGTGACAGAAGATGCCGATGGAAAAAGCCTGTCAGGCGAAGGAACCTTTGAATTTCCGGGGTAGCGAAAATGAACGCCTTTCATGGTTGATTACGGAGGGGGGCATTTCGAATCAGCGGTCCTTGAGAAAGGAAAAAACAAAAGTCCGGAGGCCTGAATAGACCGCCGATACCTGTCCTAAGTGTCTGCCCCGTCATTGACGTAAATGGTATTTTTCTGATTTTCCATGTCGCACCTTTCTCGCCTCAATTGCCAGAAAGGTTGAGGAGAGGAATGTGCAAAAACGGGAGGAGACTAAATGGATGCCTTAATGTTACTGGGGGGACTGGCGCTCATTATCGGGGTGATCGGCTTTGTTGTTTTGGTGAAAGGTTGGAAAAAGAGACCCCCTGGACCTAAATAAGCCGATGGTGCTGGTTGAGTGGCTGAGAACGTTCATGAATATATTTACGAAATGGAAATGGTATAGAATTTGTACTATGTACAATGAAAGAGTGACTGAGTCGATCCTTGGGGTTTTGAGAGGGAGGTGATACCTTGATGATTATGATTGTGACATTTCACGAAGAATTTCGAGGAAAAATTTCCGCCTTTCTCTCCGAGAAAGGGTATGAAGTCTGTGTTCCTCCTCATCGACAGGATGTGATTCCCCTGGTAAAGGAAAATCCTCCCTTAGTAGTCGTGTTGGATATGTATGTGGCGGAACCAAACGGACTCAATGTGCTAAAAGAACTACGAGCCCAAAATTACCGGGGAAAAATTGTGGCGTTGGCCGGAACCTCGATGCGTTCCTTGATGTCTCAGGCGTCACAGCTTGGCGTGGACCAGGTGATTGGAGGATTTCAAGGCAGTGGCGGGGCAATGAATCTTGATCAGGTAGAGTCTGCGATTAAAATGGCATTACACGCGAGCATTGCCAAACGCGCATTTCAATTGTATGACGCACGAGGCCGGACGAACGGGCAGGACCTGGATGATTGGCTTGAGGCTGAGCGACAAATTTTCGGTAAGACGAATCCGTTGTCATCAGGGAAAAGCGAAGTGAAGGCTAATCTTGAAAGTGTATCCAAGAAGCCCCCCAAAAAGACCAAAAAGACTGCACCCTGAAAGGCGAACATTCTACTCAATCTTGACGGCTGGACGTCTCTAGAAAGTCTTGCCAATGTATCAAGAGTCAGGAAGGCCGGATGTTCATCTTCATCTTTTTACGAAATACGTTTTCAGCGCATTCAGCTTGGAATTATGGTGAATCAGGCTAGAGGCAGTGGAATCTTATTGCACCCGACGTCCCTCCCGGAGAGATGGGGCATTGGGGATTTAGGACCCACGGCCTATCAATTTGTCGATTTTCTGAAGGCGACCGGTCAAAGTTGGTGGCAAATGTTACCTCTGGGTCCGACCGGCTATGGCAATTCCCCCTACATGTGCTTTTCCGCCTTTGCCGGAAACCCTCTGCTCATTAGTCCTGAAAAACTTGTGGAGGATGGATTGGTATCGGTCTCGGATGTCAACAGGTCTCCGGTTTTTCCGGCCGAACGCGTGGAGTATCCTTCGGTCATTGAGCAGAAGCGGGTAATTTTCGAACAATCTTATACGCAGTTTAAAGCCCATCCTCCGGCCGAACATCAACAGGATTTTTTGTTGTTTCGGGAGAAACATGCTTCCTGGTTGGAAGACTTCTCCCTCTTTATGTCTTTGAAAGAAAGGTATGCGGGGCAAGCATGGACTCGATGGGATCGGCCACTGATCGTTCGAGATCCTGAAGCCCTGCAGGACTGCAGTCGTCGCCTCAGGGATAAAATTGATTATCATCAGTTTCTGCAGTACCTGTTTTTTCACCAATGGTCCGCCCTGAGGCAGTATGCTCATGCCAGGGGGGTGAAAATTATCGGGGATCTCCCGATCTATATCGCCCATGATAGTGCAGACGTCTGGGCGCATCCTGAATCATTCTATTTGGATGATCACTATCAACCGTCCGTGGTGGCCGGGGTGCCGCCGGACTATTTCAGTGCAACAGGACAACGGTGGGGGAATCCGATTTACCGGTGGGACATGAGGGCCAGGTCGGGGTACCAATGGTGGAGCGATCGATTCCGGGCCAATCTGGCTCTGGTCGATATGATTCGATTAGATCATTTCCGGGGGTTTGAAGCCTATTGGGAAATCCCGGCTTCTGAACCTCATGCTATCCGTGGTCGGTGGGTGAAAGGTCCCGGGGGCGAATTGTTTGCAGCTGTGAAAACCGCATTGGGTGATTTGCCGGTGATCGCCGAAGACCTTGGTGTGATCACTCAGGAGGTCGAGACGTTACGGGATTCCTGTGGTTTCCCCGGCATGCGAATTTTACAAATGGCTTTCGGCAACGATCCCAAAGCCCATCATTATCGCCCACATCACTATACTCAGAATTCCATCGTCTATACGGCCACCCATGACCATAATACGACGGTCGGATGGTTTACCGCTGAACCGGGAAGAGAAACCACTCAATCCACAGAAGAGATCAATAGGGAGCGTGCGAATGTGTTGCGGTATCTGGGGACCGACGGTCGAGACATTCATTGGGATGTGATTCGATTGGCCATGAGTTCTGTGGCCCAACTGGCCATCGTTCCGCTTCAGGACGTCTTGGGATTGGGGAGTGAGTGCCGGATGAATCGTCCCGGCACACTCAAAGGAAACTGGGAGTGGCGATTTCACCGCGATCAGCTGACGGAGGAGGTTGAAACTCGGC
>JAUIKP010000298.1 GCA_030430725.1 Nitrospiria bacterium | reverse complement strand
ACCGGATTGACCGCGCTTCCTTTCACTTTGTCATATTTGGCCTTGATGTCCTTTTCTTCTTCGTTTTTAGGATCTTCAGGATAGTCAGGTATCGGATAGCCCTGAGATTGTAATTCCGCAATCGCACCCTTAATTTGTGGAAGCGATGCACTAATGTTGGGTAATTTAATGACATTGGCCTCTGGCTTCTCAACCAGTTCGCCTAATAGAGCCAGATCATCCGGCTGACGTTGCTCAGGCTTGAGCTTGTCTGGAAATTGCGCCAGAATTCTTCCCGCGAGGGAGATATCCTTGGTGCCAACGGTCACACCTGCCGCTTTTGCAAATGACTGAATGATTGGAAGAAACGATCCGCTGGCCAGCTCAGGCGCTTCATCAACTTTCGTGTAAATAATGTCTGGTTGTACACTCATGGCATTTACCCCGTTAAAAGTTAACTAAGAACACGTTTTTCCCGGAAAGATCTTGCATAAAACACAACATTGGGGAACTCTACAAGCGGGTTAGATAAAATTTGTAAACCAATCCCCATGCCGCGGCAAGGAAATCATTGTAGGAATGGTGTCACGCTTCTGCAATCAATCAAAGGACCCATGTCGCCACGAATCAAAAGTCTCAGAAATGATGCGGAAAAAGGGGAAGCTTGCGAACAATTTTATCCCAAAAAGTAAACTCCAATAGAAACATGAAGTTTGAGGAATTATGAAGAAAGGCCCTTGCTAACGAATTTTATGAAATTTATCAACCGAGAAGTAGAAAAGTCTTAGAGAGGCTCTAGAGAAGTTGTTGCCAACTGAGGGTCGCAACCGGAAGCACTCGAAGGGACGCGGCGATCGGACAGGTATCCAGAGTCATCTTCACCTCGCCATTTAGTACCTGCACTTGGTCCGCCAAGAGGGCACCCTGAATGACTGAATTCCCAATTCCACCGTCAAACGTCACTTGCTCAGTGACAATTATGAGCCCTTCCCAATGAAAAGGCGCGGAAATGCTTAGATTTCCTGTGACCAACAGTATGCCATATCCATTGAGATTCTGAACGGCAAGACTGCTCGAAAATCCACCCGCAAGGGGTTCTGCATACATAATAGCAGGATGCCCAGGCGCCCCCAGGTTCACGCCGACAAGATCCCCTGAAATGACCTGGGCGCTTCCTTTGAGACTATCTAAAGTTTTGGCTAAATCCAGAGATGCCGTGCCCACTTGTGGAGTCGGAGGATTTCCTGTGAAAGTGGCGGTTCCTGCCAACACACCTGCAGGCCCTAACTGCACTGGTGGACGGCCTTCTGCCAGGAGCCCACAATCATCAAATCCTTGCACAGCTACGGTTCCGCCATCGAATATGACCCGGCTCTTCGCATATACCGGTGCCAACAATGGGGGACCGGACGGGCGCGCAACCTCCACCTGAATCATGGACGTGGCACCTTCCACCTGGCCTTGGCTAATGATGATTTCAACTGGGGAATATGGTGTAGGATTGGCTGAGGTAAATGATGTAGGTATAAGTCCACTTTCTGATGAAAATCCAAAGAAGACCAGGTTGCCTCGGTGATTTATTGAATGGGTCGCGGTTACTCCATCCCCATCTTGGTAGTGGGGGGTCAGAGGGGTATGCCCCGCCCGTTCCGCATCATACTCGGTTTTATGACGAATTTTAGTCCAGTAAGGTAGAACAGTTTGCACACTATTTGGAAGAACAGCCCTATTCGTGAGATTTCCACTTAAAGGAAAATAGTTGGTGAAAACCTCTGAATATTCCGGATCATTCTGTGGTTTCCAGTCAGAGGACAACACATAGGCTGACCAATTGGCTTGCAGGATGGGAGAAGGATCGCCGAGATACCCTGGGGTTGCCAAGGAAGGTCCACCTAAACGAACCACGGTTTCTGCAATACCCGCCTCTGCGGCATAGAACGTTGTCATCGCCCTTCGGAAATTGCCACTGATTTGTAGATCGGTGGATGTGGCAAACAGGATCGTCGCACCCATAATGGAGGAAATAGCGACCAACAACAAAGCTGCAATGAGGGCTCCACCCATGGAATTGTGACAAGGCCTCAATCCTACAAGGCTATGGAATCCCCTCATGATTGCCTATTTCTCATCGTGATTCTTGAATGGAGAGTCACCGTTCGATATCCACCGTTTTTGGCATACTGTGGATCGGGCCGTGACGTTCGGGCTGTCACCGAAATTCTCACTTGTCGTATAGCTTTGGAATTTGTGGTCGGGTTCCCACCCTGATCAAGATAGTCTACGACAAACGCTTCAATGTCCTCACCAAATGGTTGATTTCCTCCACCGGTATTTCGCCGGAGCATATGGGTCGTGGCATCATAGACAAAGACAATCGATTCATTGGCATCGCTGATGCTGCCATTACCATTCAAATCAGCCTTGATAGAGAGTTTTTCTGGATCATACGTAATGCCCTCAAAATTATTAGTAAGATCGGTATCACGATTCACTCCGCGAGGATCATAACCCGCCATCATGATTTCCCGTGTCACCAAATCCACCACCACACGAGCCTGTTGCTGCATGTCCAAAATCTGCTCTCGTACGTCCTGAGCTTTGAGTTCTTGAATATACAGGGAATAGACCACATTCACTGTCAGGAGACTCAGACCCAGGGCCACCACGACCTCAACGAGTGTATATCCCTGAGGGGACCCTATCGAAATGCGTGTCATCTTTGTATTCACTTTTACTGCGTGAGAAAGGTGGTAAGTTTGGTGGTATGCGCATCCTGATCCCACCGCACTTCGACGGTAATAGTGTGTAACCCGGGAATTGGAGTATGCGGTTGAATGGTGAGGGTTCGTTGATGATGACTTGCAGCAGCAATCGAGCCATAGGGTTCCGTGTTGGTCCATGTACCGTTTAAAGAAATGGGCACTCCATCCCGCCGCACGTCTTCCAATTTTTCCTGGGCGAGGATGACGGCTCTAGTCATTTTTTCACTCGCGGTCATGCCCGTATGAGCGACAACGGAATAGCCGGCAAACCCAAGGAGCGCCAGGAAAACCACCACCAAGGCCATTAGCACTTCTAACAAAGAAAACCCTCCTTGATCTCGAAGGCCAATCGTCAGTCTATATCGTTCATGAATCAGGATGTTCATGAAGACTTCACTTTTACCCTTCCGGTTATGCTAACCGTAATGATTCGTTTTCCGGCAGAATTGGACAGGGTAATAGAAGATAAACTGGACGCCGTTCCTCTTGGCAGAAAGGATGGATTGTTGGAAGCCGTCATCTTGACGTCTCGATAGCTCTCCTGAATATCGCGAGTTACAAGATGCTCACCCAGGTCGACCTTTCCATTATTATTATCATCATCCAATAACACGTACCGATAATTATCCTGAAAAAAGACTCGTTGCCTATTTCGCTCAACTACAGCCTTCATTTTTGCCCCCAAAAGATCAGAGGACACCTGCCTGGCTGCTCCATTCAATCGCCAATGAGGTAATTGGGATACCAACCAAGTCTGAGCTAACATCAAGACGACCCCGATTATGCCAAGCACGATGATCAATTCTGTGAGGGTAAACCCTCTGGTACACAAACAGAATCCCTTCAATCGTGTTATCCCTGTTTCAGTCACGTCTTGAACCGATCCTCATATACGCCTTGCTGGATTCGTTGGGTACTTATAACAAACCATGAAAATACCAGCTCCATAATTCCGTTCCCCATACCACCGCGATCAGGCCCCCGAGTGCTAAATAAGGTCCGAAAGGAATGTATTGGCCTTTTTCAAGGACCTTCGTGGCAATCAACACGATCCCGATAACCGCTCCCACCACTGATCCCACCATCAGCGTAAGTATGGCCTGCTTCCATCCCAAAAAGGCTCCCACCATGGCCAAAAATTTAATATCGCCGCCCCCAATGCCTTCTTTTCCGAATAAAAATGGACTGACCCACGCGAGAGCTAGTAAAATCCCTCCTCCCACCAACAGTCCAAGAAGCGAGTTGACCCAGCCGGTCGGTAGCAGCAAGGATGCGCACAAAAAACCAATTACAATTCCAGGTAATGTAATCACATCTGGAATGATTTTGTGGTCCCAATCAATCCAAGAGATTACCAGGAACACCGATACCAACCCCGCATACACGATCGTGGACCACGTGAAACCAAACCGCCAGACCACTAGGAGATAACCCAGGCCATTTGCCAACTCAATGATGGGATATCTTTGCGGAATAGGCGCATGACATGCTCGGCACTTCCCCAGCAACCAGATAAAGCTCAAAAGAGGAACATTGTCATACCAGGGTATATGCCTTCCGCAATGAGGACATGCCGATCGAGGGGCCACCACAGATTGCCCCTTTGGTACTCGGTGCACACATACCGTCAAAAAACTTCCAATGATCGTTCCCAGAATAAAGATGCTCGGCCAAACAATCCAGTGAGACATAAAGATCACATATTACGTAGTTAATTTGACTAGAGTGGATTTACGTACGCTTTCGGTTTACAATCCTAAAATGACCTGATATTCTCCCTTAGATAATTCGCCTAGAGAAAATGCCTGAGGTACCCATGACCAACCAACTGAAGCCGGACAAATTGGACATGCCACCTATTAAGCGAAAACGCCCGGAGGCCCTGACTCAACGCGAACAAGAAATACTGCAACTCATCTGGTCAGGGTTGAAGAACAAAGAGATTGCACAACAATTAAAAATTAGCGTCAAAACGGTCGAAGCCCACCGAGCCAATATGATGAAGAAGGTTCGGGTTTCTAATGCCGCTCAACTACTCAATGCCGCAATTCAGGAAGGCCTGATTCAGATAAAATAATTTCTGCGTGGTTCTTAAGGATTCTGAGTCCGTTGCCGAACTGCCTCAAAAAGTGTCACTGCTACAGCAACTGACAAATTCAGCGAGTTCAT
>JAUIKP010000297.1 GCA_030430725.1 Nitrospiria bacterium | reverse complement strand
TTCCCGCACACGGTCCTGAATCCGTCGGGCATTGGTGACGATCATTCGTATCAGGTCCAGGCTGTTGGCATAACTGGCCTCCGCTCCTTTGGCCTTTTCCTTAATTAACGCGGGAAACTGCTCGTCCAATTCATCCTTTAATAAATCTGCTCCCGACAACACAGGCATCAACATATTTTTGATATCGTGCCCGATATCTCCGAGGACTCTGGTTACTTCCGCGAGTTTGGCTTCCTCCAACAATTGAGCGGCCATACGTTTCTTTTCAGTAATATCCTGAAACGTGACCACAGCCCCCGCCAAATTTCCCTCGTTATCCCAGATGGGGGTGCTTGTATACCGTGCAGGAAAGCATGTCCCGTCTTTTTTCCAGAACACCTCGTCCTCACCCTGGTGGACCAATCCATCCTTATAGGCCCTATAAATGGGGCATTCCTCGGCAGGATAAGCGGAACCGTCAGCTTTGGTATGGTGCCAGGTGCGGTGACTGGGTTTTCCAAATAACTCCCCAGGTTCATATCCTAACAATCTGTTGGCAGCCGGATTCACAAAGGTATGGTTGCCTTCGAGGTCCAATCCGAAAATGCCTTCACCTGCGGCCTGTAAAATCATATCGTTGTGTCGACGAAATTGTTCAAGGGATTGTTCACATTGTCGGCGATAGGTAATATCTTGAAAAACGACAACGGCGCCGACAAGGACCCCTTCATGGCGAATCGGTGTGCTGGAGTATTCGACGGGAAAACTGGTCCCATCTTTTCGCCAAAATACTTCGTTGTCACCTCGATGGACTTGGCCATCCTTATAGGTCGCATAGTTCGGACATTGTTCCTGAGGATAGGGGGTGCCATCGGCTTTGGTATGATGCCAGAGAGCGTGGCTGGGTTGGCCGAGCAACTCCTGGGGCTCATAGCCCAACATGTTCGCGGCTGCCGGGTTCACAAAAGTGTGCCGACCTTCCAGATCCAACCCGAAGATCCCTTCACCGGCAGCCTGTAAAATGAGGGCGTGGTGTTGTTCAAGATGTTTCAACATTTGTGAAAGGTCGGTATTGTCCTGCTGTGAATTTTCTGGTGTTGGGGACATGATCCTCTTCCTACTCGTTTGGTTCAGGGACTGGAGAAGACGCCTCCAGTCCCTGAAATAAAATTTCTTGTCACTCCCGAAAGAGCTGAATCATATTCCAGTTTATTTGGCCAATGTCCGGAGGTACTGAATCAATTGCCAAACTTGGTCATCGGGCATACCGGAAAAGGCCATCATGCCGGTTCCGGCAGATCCGTTTTTGATAATCCAATACAATTGCCCGTCTGAAATATCTTTCATCGTTTCTCCACAGGTGAAATTTCGAGGATGGGGATTCAATGCTGCGCCCATGGGTCCTTGTCCGTCCCCTTTATCTCCATGACATTGATTACAGGTCAAGGGTTGAGCGGTTTCATGATACAGCTTTTCACCCGCTTTGATGTGCTCTGGAGAGTTGGGTAACGGATTGGTCATATTGCGAAATTTGCCAGGTGCCTTCTTCGTGTTGCGTGGTTGTGGGCATACTCCCGAAGGTCCGCCTGATGGGGAAGAGGTCCCGGCCATTTCCGGGGCACCCTTGAACGTGGTTTTCAAATAGGCAATGACATCAGCCACACCTTCTGTGCCGCCTATGGTCAGCCCCCAATAGGGCATCAGGGGAGATTTCCCAACAGCTTTCCCCCCATAGTAGATCACGTTATACAGATAATCGAGAGGAATTTTTTCAAACGGAATATTGGCATGCACCGCCGGTTTGGGTTCCAAGCCGGAAGCCGCCGGACCATCCCCTTTGCCTTCCGCTCCATGACATTGCGCACAATATTCTCGATAAATTTTGGCCCCGTTTTCGACATCCGGGTGGTTGAAATCGGCGCTCTTCCATGGCTCATAATAAGAAAAATCCTCATTTCCTCTGGTCGCAATAAACCCGGTCACATACCGCAGTCCCAATGCACTGACATCCCCGACAAACTCTCCGCTGTGTGGCACGAAGTCTGGGGGATCGGAATTGAAGCGATAAATCCAATCAGCCTTCAGCCTTTTTCCCGAGTTGAAGAACGAGGCGCTTTGCGGGCCTCCGGTCTTTTTCCCATCCACCATAATCTGATGACAGCCAATGCAGGAATGTTGAATGAAGATTTCCTCTCCAAACTTCGCCTCCTGTTTACTAAAGGTCGACATATCAATGGAACCAGGCTTCACTCGGGGATCTTGGAGGTGTGTCTCAAAATAGTCGGCAAGGCCTTCAGCTTCCTGTTGAGAGACGGTCATGTGCTGGTCAGGTTGTTGGCCCTGGTCCCACCGGTAACTCTTGGCATACAGCATCGGTTCTTTCCCTGTCAGCCATCCAATCAGCCAATCCCGCTGAAACTTGCTGCCCCCCCACATCAGGTCAGGAGCCTTTAAATTAAAGCGACTCTCTCCTTCACCTTGAAACTTATGGCAGGTCGAACAGGTGGAGCTGATCAGCGATGCTGGATCTGTGGCATCAGTGGCAAACAGAGGACCGGGAAAAAAAAGACAGAAAAGTACGCCCACCGTGAAAATGAAAACATGGCCTTGCGGATGTAAGTGGACACTCCTCGTGTGATTCATTGGGGAAACCTCCATAAATAATTGGTGAAGAAAGCCCAGAAATCCTCATCACGCGTAAGGTCTGGTCATAAAAAAGTATTCTTTTTAAAGATTTCATGAAGGATATTGCGGCACTCGAATTCCACCCAGTTTGGGAATCTTGACTCATAAAACTCATGCTCATCACTTTCCTGTATAGATGACCAAAATCAACATCAAAATGAAAGCATAACAAAAGTCCTCACATTGTTTCCCTATTGAAAGGCCGTTTGTGTCAAAAAAAGGGAAGAAGGTCTTCCTCTTTATAGGTGGTTGATCTCCCGTTCCTCCATGGCCTTCGCAACCGCAGTCAGAAGTTTCTCTTTTTCAACCGGTTTGACCAAATAGTCAATAATCCCATTTTTCATCAAGGACGTAGCCATCGTTAAATCCGGGAATCCGGTCAGCACAATCAACGAGACACGCGGGAATTCCTTTTGAAAAAACTGAATAGCCTCCAGTCCATTCAGTTTGGGCATTCGGATGTCGGTGAGGATCACGTCCAGTAACAGAGGGTTTTCTCCACTTTTGATTTCTTGCACGGCCTGTTGACCATCTTCGGCCTCAATCACGTCGTAGCCGGCTTTTTCCAATGACAACCTCACAACTTTGCGAACATCCGGTTCGTCATCGACTACCAAGATCCGGCCC
The DNA here is from genome assembly GCA_030430725.1 of Nitrospiria bacterium. GTDB lineage: Bacteria > Nitrospirota > Nitrospiria > Nitrospirales > UBA8639 > Nitrospira_E. The sequence continues at coordinate 1,625 of JAUIKP010000297.1, read as the reverse complement.
AAGGATGTTTGACCGCTGAACATGGCCGCTGTTCGAGATTGACTGGCTGTTTGCTCCATGAGCACCCTCCTTCGGTAAACATTGTTAAGACACCTTTCGATTTCTCTTCACCATGCCAATAACAAAAGCAAACCAAATGCCACATGCAGTAAGTGGCAAAAATATTAATAAAACTAGTTACTTATAGTGAACTGTGCAATGTGTACAACGAAAAATATGGTGGGACGTTAAGCCTGATTTAACGGATGGAGTAAACACGTTAACTGCTCAGGCTTTCAAAGATTTACTGGTTTGGTTGGATTGAGGGGAATCGAGTTTTATTGAGGAAAGCTTAAATAGCCACCGGTGAGGTTGAAGACATGGGTGAAGCCATGCTGGAGGAGAATGCGTGCCGCGAGATACCCGCGTAAACCGACACGACAATAGACGACGGTTTCCTGAGAGGGATCCAGTTGCTGCAGATGGTCTCTCAGCTCATCAATCGGAATGAGGCGGGCATGAGGAATGTGAGCTTCTTGATATTCGTCCGTGGTCCGGACATCTAATAATTGGAGAGAAGGATTCGATGCTAATTTCTTTTGTAATGCTGTTCCCGTAAGCGTATTGACCTCACCGCGTAGCGTATTGGCGGCGACGAAACCCGCCATAATGACCGGTCCTTTGGCCGAATTAAATTGAGGGGCATAGGCCAAATCCAATTGTTCCAAATCCTGGACGTTCAATTTGGCATGTATGGCGGTGGCCAACACATCAATGCGTTTATCGACGCCCTGATCACCCACAATTTGAGCACCTAACAATTTCCCCGTCTGTTGCTCGACGACTAATTTTATGTGCAGCGCTTCTGCCCCAGGATAATACTCTGCGTGATCCAAGGGGTGGGTGAGGGAGACGAAGTACTTCAATCCATGGGCCTCGGCTTCGTCTGCGCTTAATCCCGTTTTGGCAGCCGCGATACCCATGCTCTCGACAATGGCCGTTCCCAGTGCACCATGAAACTGTAAGTCTCCGCCGGCAGCATTGGCGCCGGCGACCCTCCCCTGCTTATTGGCCGGTCCGGCTAAAGGAATTCTTGCGTGTTGGCCGGTCACCAGATGGATGGTTTCAACCGCATCACCTGCTGCATAGATATCGGGGTCAGAGGATTGCTGTCGAGTATTCACGGCAATGCCTCCGGCTGATCCAATTTCCAGCCCTGCCTCCCTGGCAAGCTTGAGTTCCGGCCTGACGCCGATCGAAAGAATGGCGAGGTCCATCGGCAGCCGTGTTCCACTTTCCAATTCGGCCTCTTTGGCGAGGTCCTCGTCCTGCCGAAATCCTTTGATCCCGTCACCCGCAATAATCTTCACTCCCTTTTCCTGCAGGTGATGCGCCACCAGTGTGGCCATGTCCTGATCGAAAGGGGGCAGAATCTGTGGGGCTTTTTCTATGATCGTCACGGTCAATCCAAGCCCCATCAGGGCTTCGGCCGTTTCCAGACCGATAAACCCTCCTCCAATAACCAAGGCGTCCTGAGAAGGGTGGTTGGCGAGAAAGGTTTTAATGGCATCAGAGTCGGGAACGGTTTTGACGGTAAAGATATTCCTGGCGTGAATGCCAGGTATGTCGGGCATGATTGCCTCGGC
>JAUIKP010000296.1 GCA_030430725.1 Nitrospiria bacterium | reverse complement strand
GGACCAGTGAAGGGTCGACAGGTCCAGAAGCCATGTGAGCCAATTGCCAATCAGTCAACCATCGTTCTCCCTGGGGAAAAAGAGAAGAGACGCTAAAAGCCAGCACCGTGCTCACCAGTGAAAAGGCGAGGGCCAAGGCCATGGTCTTGGAACGATCCGTCATTGAAGTCCTAATCATGGAGGATTGAGAAAGTTCCCACTCCCATACATGCACCATGGCTCAGAATTACAACCCCGGCCTGACGATCTGGTCCGGACATCCATTTGCCGCCAATTGCCAGTCTGCTGAAAAAACCTCAGACGATTCAGGAGCAACGGTTCGAACGACCTGACAGGAAAAGGGATTTCCTTCTTTTGCCGTTTGCAGAAAATAATTTCGGATCTGAGGATCTGCTGGAACCAAGCGACCACGCTTTCCATGCACATACCAGGCATGGAGTGTCTGCTGAGCAGCCTGATCACCGGCCAAGGCCTGGTCGATCACCCATGCAACAACGGGTTCACTCGGAGTCAGGTGGTCCCAGGTCCCTTCATCATTGGCCACCTGCGTGGACATGGGATGGGAAGGAGCCAACTGGTGAAGATCTTCTCGAATGAGACCAAAGCCGGTTAACACTTCCTGCCGGGCACTGGGCGAAAAGAGGTGTCGATGCAGGCCGCGACGGAATTGTGAGAGCTGTTCTCTGGCAGTCTGCGTGAGCGATTCGGCCATCGTGGCCCGACTACTCCGAAACCACCATAACATCGCCAACGGTATGTTGCGATCCACACCACTGCCATTGGCATACATCGAAGCCAACAGACTTTGGGCTTCGCCCGATCCGCCTTCCGCCGCCAGACGGAGCGGCTCGACCGCTTCACCGGTTCGGTTCTGAGCACGAAGCACTACTCCCAAATGAAACCATGCATCGACCAATTGAGGCTCAATCTCGACCGCTCGTTGAAAGGCGGCAACAGCCTGAGACAAGTTCCCCGCTTCAGCCTGGGCTTTGCCCATGGCAAAATGGAGGTGCGCCCAGGCCGGTTGCAATCGAGCAGCGGATTCCAGGGCAACCAAGGCCTTTTCCCACTGTCGGGTCGCCAAAAGCGCCGATCCCAACTGAGACCACCCGGGAGCCCATTCAGGACGTTGGTCGGTCACCACATCAAATTCAACCGCCGCCTCGTCGATAAGTCCCATGGCAGCCATGGCGACTCCCAAATTGTAATGAAGCCATACTCCATCTTTAGCAAAGGGATCCCGGCGTAATGCCTCTCGCCAGAGCGAGGCGGCCTGCGCCCAATTTCCCTGACGACTCCACACGACACCAAGCAACAATCTTGCTGAAGTTAACCGGGGATCGAGAGAAAGTGCCCTTTCCAGTGAGGGAACACTGGCTGACTCGTCCCCTTTCGCAAACAACGCCACACCGATATTGTAATGCGCGGCCACAAGCTCAGGTTCAAGTGCCAACGCCTGCCGGGAATGTTCGATCGCTTCCTGATAGTTCCCCTCTTGTAAACGGAGTAATCCCAAACTGGCATGGGCCTTGGGGAGTTCGGGCTTCAACGCCAGAGCACGCCTCCAGGCCTGTTCGGCCAGAATATTTTCATGTGATGCATAATAGGCCAACCCCAAGGCTTCATAGGCATGCGCCCAATGGGTTGCATCATGAATCGTCGCTTGAAAATGGGCCACAGCTTGCACAGGATCTCCTCCGGCTAAATACCCCAATCCCAACGCATAATGGGCTTCGAAAAAATCAGGCTGAAGACGAAGGGCCGCCCGCCACTGCGCCAGGGCTTGCGCCAGGCGACCATCTCGCACCAGGGAAATACCATAGTTATACGAAACCAGGGCTGACAGGTGATATCGCAAGGAGGCCGTGTGAACATCCAACCGTTCCGCTTGCGACCAGGCCGCAATGGCCCCGGTTAAATCCCCCGTTTTGGCCAGGGCCACCCCAAGATTATGATAGGCATCGGCATAACCGGGACGCTGACGGGCGGTTTCCCGAAACTCGTCAATGGCCACATCCAGTTCATTCGTGAGAAAAAAATCAATCCCTAACTGCAAATGCGCTTCAGCGGAATCCTGAATATGAGAGGAATCCCCTTGGGAGGCACCAGTCACCTCTGCAGAGGAGGGGTAAATGGGAAAAAGCCCCAGAGAGAGAGAAAATCCCAACATCGCCGCCCAGACCGTCAAGTAGGCAGGTACCCGTCGATTTACCATCAGTAAAAATTTAGCCATTAGAGATGGGTAAGGTTCAAGAAAACACACGACACCCTCATAAACACCAACTTCAATGTATTAAGAAATCAAGGAAAATGGAAGGGCGCGCAGGGAGGATCAGGCCTTCACCGCCATCCCCTGAGAAAAATAGGCGAAAGGCTTCGGAGCGCCGGGAAGATAAAAGTTTTCGAGTGCGGAAACTGTCCAACCCTGCGCCTGAATCATCTGAACCATTGGACGGTTTAAATGACAACCATCGCCAAGGTGTTTCCACGCCGGGGTGAGACGATCCTGCCACAGGCGAACGGAACGATCCGGACTTTGCCCATGCTCTAAAAACAAGAACCGTCCTCCAGGTCTCACAACCCGATGCAATTCCCGCAGAGCCTCGGAAAGTTGAGGAACGCTACATAAGGTCATCGTGCTCACAACGGTATCAAAGCAGGCAGAGGGAAAGGGGAGTGCTTCAGCCAGGGCCAAGGCAAGATGAACGGGAATCACCGCCTCCGCCTGAAGCGAGCGGGCCAACGGGATCATCCCGGGATTAGGATCAATCGCCGTCAAGGAATGGATCTGGGAAGAATAGTAAGAAAAATTGGCGCCGGTCCCAAACCCAATCTCTAAAACCAATCCTGACGCCTTGGCAATTAACGCCTGCCGCAAGGGGATAAAACCCGCTTGCCCCATACTCCAATGGACCAGCCTCGGAAACACTCGTCGTGAATACCACCCGCGTTTCATGAATGACCTTCAAGGCAATTGAATAGGTCTTCTACTTGCCTTTTCATAAGCATCAGAATAACGCGTATCCTTCTAGGTAGTCCGCAGGCACGCGCATGAGCCGGAATCTCATCGAGGATATTTTTTAATTTCCCCCGGTTCCTATAGGAATGCATTACCCGAATGAAATGTTTGTTGAAAAAGTTTTTACCCCGAGAATGGATGAGGTGCCAGTGGCTTACCTGAGCAAAATCAACAAGATAAACGGGAGAAAGGGAGTTGCGCTGAAGAACTGACTAGTACGAGCAGGGGCCAGAAGGATGGCTTCTGTTCTCACGAAGACCCTCACTCATGCAGCCGCTTCACTCCGGGCACCCTGAAGGGAGAATTCCCAATTCAGAACCCACATCGAATCTCGACACAATCTTTTTGCTAGGGTGGGAATTCATAACAGAGAAGTTTTAGAGATCGGAAGGATTTTTTGGTGCCGAAGGCGGGACTTGAACCCGCATGGGTTTCCCCACACGCCCCTCAAACGTGCGTGTCTGCCATTCCACCACTTCGGCACGAAGTAGGCAGATTATGAAACCTCTCGATGTCCTTGTCAACGCGGGGGGCGCGGAGTAGAATCCTGGCCATTCTCATTAATCAATTGACCGCCCGGATTATAGCTCACACCATGACCCGCTCAACCTCTTCGCCCGCCCCCCTGACTTATTCGCAGCATTGGATCGGGGCCTTTTTCGATGTGGATAACACGTTGGTTCCCGGCGCGTCGATTGAAATCGGATTTTTCCGGTACCTCTGGCAAGACGGTGTCGTGGGTTGGCCGGAGGTGTGGCACAGCCTGGAATATGCCATTCGACACATGCCGCCCATTTCGTTTAATCCTCTACGACGAAGGAAGCTGTATCTGATGGGGCATGACGTCTCCCTTATTGAACAGTTGGCCAGGGAGTACGTGGAGTTATATGTTGTGCCACGAGTTTCAGCGAGGGCTTTGAATCGTTTATCCCGTCATCGGGACGCGGGACATGTGGTGGCCTTCGTCAGCGGATCACCTGAGTTCCTGGTGAAACCACTCGCCGAGGCACTTGGCGTCTCATTGGTATTTGGTGCGAGACCGGAATCCCAGGAAGGACTGTTTACAGGGAAGGTGTTTTCCCCATTACCATACGGTGAAGGAAAAGGCCGGTATGTGGAGCGCCTGGCCGCCCGTTTCAATCTGGACCTGACGCGTAGCTATGCCTATGGCGATAGCCCTGGAGATTTCCATGCACTCCAACTGGTTGGTCATCCCTTTGTGGTGAATCCCATTCGCGGCATGGCCCGCATTGCCCGTCAGCGAGGTTGGCCAATTACACAGTGGGCTTAGGAGGCGGCCATCCGGGATGAAAACACCCTGCTTACTTGCGCCAAATTGACCGCTTTTTAGGTCCTTTTCTTCTGAATAGCTCCCCTAGACGCCCCACACGATCGAAAATATCACCTACCCCGGTTCAACCTTTTGTCGAGCGCTCATCTCCGGCAGCCACCTCCCGCACCTTTCTCTGTCCCCTCCCCATTACCCCCATATTTTGAGTACAATGCGATTTGATGCGTGCGGGAGTTTTGAGTATTTATGACCTCTTTACCTTCATTAAAGATCACCGAAATCTTTCATAGCCTTCAAGGAGAATCCACCCGAGTAGGGCAACCGTGCGTGTTTGTCCGGTTAACGGGTTGTCCGCTTCGTTGTACCTGGTGTGACACGGAGTATGCCTTTTATGGTGGTCAAACCATGCCGATTGAGACAATTCTGGCGAAAGTACAATCATATCGTTGTCCGCTCGTGGAGGTGACGGGCGGTGAACCATTGCATCAACCCGGCTCTCTGGTATTGTTAACACAATTATGCGAGGCCGGATTTCAGGTGATGCTGGAAACCAGCGGGGCGTTTGATATTGCCAATGTAGATAAGCGGGTCTCAATTATCCTGGATGTCAAATGCCCGGGTAGTGGAATGACGGAC
>JAUIKP010000295.1 GCA_030430725.1 Nitrospiria bacterium | reverse complement strand
GCGCCGGCCGAATTCGGCGGGCAGGAACCTTGCTTCGACCAACTGGTCTATGGATTGAACTGAAATTCTCTCCGACTCGGCGGCCAGGCGTGCGAGGTAGAGGGTTTGCAATTGAGCCTTCGCGAGCTGCCGGCGCCTGCGCTCTTCACCGTGTCCCTGAGGAACGACATGCGTGTCAGCAGGGCCCGGGCACGGCGGCATTCTCGACCGCGGTGAGAGTGGGCAGGAGATGATATTGTTGGAAAATAAATCCCAAATGATCTCGACGAAACTTCGTTTTTTCCGACGTGGACATTTCCAGAATGGATTCGCCCAAAATTCTGACCTCTCCCTCATCGCTTTCTAAAATGCCGGCAATCACCGACAAGAGAGTCGTTTTCCCGCTACCCGAAGGCCCCACCAGCAACAAGACTTCTCCGTGGGCGACAGTTAAATCCACTCCCTTCAGGACAGGAATCCGGGTCTCTCCTTCCCCAAACGATTTCACCACCCCCCTGGCCTGCACCAGCCAGTGAGCCGAATCATGGTTGAAAGTCGGAGACGGATTCCCACTCACGGCGCTACCCTCGAAACACAATCGCCGGTTCAAGTTTGGCCAACTTTCGAATGCTAATCACACTCGAAACACTACAGATCAACAGAAGGGCCACGGCCACTCCCACGAGAAGAGGCCATGTTTCTTTAAAGGGCAGCCGCCCTCCACTTGCCGCAGTCAATCCAAACAGGGTGGCCAATCCCACACCGACGCCATACCCAATGGATCCGACGGTAAAGCTTTGCAGAAGGATCATCCGCGCCAGCATACCCGTGCTGGCTCCAATCGCTTTGAGGGCGCCAAACTGCGGCAGGTTCTCAACGGTAAACAGGTAAAACGTTTGTCCGGAAATCGCCATCCCCACAATAAATCCTAGTAAAACGGTGGTACCAAAATTCACGCCGATACCGGTATTTTGGAGAATCCATCGAATCGTTTTCCATCCAAACTGGTCTTCGGTAAATGCTCCCAATCCCGTTTGCTCATGAATTCGCCCGGCCAATTCTTCCGGGCTGACCCCACTCACCGGACTGGCCAAGACATACGACAATTTCCGCCGTTCTTCGGGTGTCACACTCAAGGCTCGTTCGTAGGTGGTATAGACGAAGGGAAAATTTTGAAAACTTTTTTGAGTCTGCACGATCGCCACGACCCTGACCCGGTGATCATTGATTTCAAACGTGGTGCCGAGATGAATGTTCTCGGGCCCGCCTAACCGTTCCACCCCTAATTGATCGATCGCGACCGCGTCAGGAGACCGCAACTCTTCAATGTGGCCATCCAACACCCTAGCGGGTCGACCGATTAACGTACTGGATTCAATCCCGACTAACGCAATTTGCTCATAATTCCCATCCCGCAACCTCGCACGCTGGACGCCTTTATAGAGAGGGACAGCCCACTCGACACCGGAAACACTTCGAACCACGTTCACCGTGGTATCGGCCAGCGGTTTAATCTCCTCGACCTGATTGATATTGGAATCGGTGACCCACACAGGGGCATTCACATTGGTGATGCCCGATTGCGACCAGGTCATCAATCCCCAGAAAATGGATCCCTGCTGAACAATGAGCATCGTGGAAAACGTCAGCCCTGCCAGCAACATGAGGTATTTGGGGCGATCGCCAAACAACATTTTCAGTGCAACGTAATTCATACCTTCCGTGCCGTTCGCGTCCGAGGTTTATTTGTCTGACCTGACGGGCGTACCGCGTCCTTCGGTGAAGGGAGTTTGAGTCCGTTCATCATAAGGTTCACAAAGGTCCGTGAAATGTCTTCGACGGTCTGAGGAAGTTGGGCCTGAAATAAGACCGTCACCAACCGATGATAAATCAGCATCCCCATAAAGGCGCGTGCCGCAATGAGGGGTTGAACCGGCTGAAAGGCTCCATCATCTATGCGCTGTTGAATGTAGCCGGCCAAAAAATCGTAAAACACCCGGATGTGATTGTGGAAAAACATATCCGACATCTCATGGTTTTCAAGTGCGCTAAACAAAATTAGTCTCATCAAATCGGAATCCGGAGCCCCTCCGACGACCGTCCGGGCAATCACGGAAAACACCTCGCCATCCTTTTGTTGCTCAGCGAGACTTTTCACTTTGGAGAGTAATCCCGGCACGGGAGATTCCTCCGCCAGAATGGCCGCATACAAATCCTCTTTACTGGGAAAATGTTTAAAAATAAGGGCTTCGCTGACTCCTGCCCTGTGGGCAATCTCCCGGGTCTTGGTCCCGCTAAACCCCTTTTTGGCAAATAAGGAGGCCGCCGACTGAATGATTTTGGACTTCCGCACCGGACCGGTAATTCTTTTCTGTGATGTGGGCATTATCGACCTTCCAAGGTAGTGAGTATTCACTTACCATGGTACGAGCCGGCCAAAAATCTGTCAAGGATTCCGGATCATTTGCAATTTTATCGGGAACGGTGGAAAATTCGTAAAACTTACCCACCCAATCCTGTTTCATCACAGTCATCATTCCTCCGGATGTTCTGGGATGTTCAGAGGACACCAGGGAGACTCCAGCTCCCACTATGAGCAGCATAGTTCATCATCAACACCGGTGGAGATTTTCAACTTCGCTCATGAATGGCTTTTTGATTCACTCCCACAAGGCACAACCGGTTGGTCATGCCAATCAATTTGACTCAACGAAAAAGATGCATATCTTGTTGGGGAGAACAGTTATCATGATGGTATACACCTGAAGGACCGTGACGATAAAAATGGATACTCCCCCGGCTGCCGAAAATACACTCATTGTTTCCCTCCCGCTCGTCCCTGTTAAACGAACGGTCTTGTTTCCCGATACCCTTGTTCCCTTCACGATTGGCCGACCCCGCTCGATCGCAGCCGTGGAAGCGGCGATGAATTCGGAAGACAAAGCCTTGGTGTTCGCCACCCAGCGTGACTCAGAAAAGGAGGAACCCGAGTTCGATGACCTGTATGGCATCGGGACGAAAGCCGTCATCAAGCAAATGGGCAAAACCCAAGATGGCCATCTTCAGATTCTCGCACAGGGAATCGAACGCGTCGTCTTACTGAAAAAGGAACAAGACGAACCCCATATGATCGTTCGGTCCCGGCCACTCGCTCTTGCGCTTGAATCCGACCTTGAACTAGAGGCCTTGCATCGTGAACTGGTTGAACTTATTGGCCAATTACCGGAATTATTGACGACCCAGGGCGTGGTGGAATTGGTGGCCGTGCTTCGAGCCGAAAAAAACCCCCTTTCAGTGGCGTATCGACTCGTCTCCCTCCTCAATCTCAATGTGGAACGATTGCAAAGGCTTCTGGAGCAATCCGATGCCAAGGAAGTCCTTCGTCAGGTGTATGGCGCGTTAGCCCATGAACTCCATATCCTCAAAATCCGCCATGAAATCGCCAGCCAGGCCCAAGCTGAAATTGGAAAATCTCAACGGGAATATTTCCTGCGCCAACAGTTAAAGGAAATTCAACAAGAACTGGGAGAATTGGAGACCCAACCCGAAGATGGCGAAATCGGGGAATTAAAAACCCGTATCGAGAAGGCCGATCTTCCCGACATCGTAAAAACCGAAGCCACCAGAGAATTGAAGCGTTTGGTCAAGCTGCCTCCTGCCTCTCCGGATCATCAAGTCATTCGGAGTTATCTGGAGTTGGTTCTGGAATTACCCTGGAACACCCTTACGGAAGACCACCTGGACCTGACTCATGTTCGGACGATATTAGATGAAGATCATTACGGCATTCAGGATGTCAAAGAACGCATCCTTGAGCACTTGGCCGTGTTGAAGTTAAATCCTTCTGCAAAGGCTCCCATCCTGTGTTTGGTGGGGCCTCCGGGGGTGGGGAAAACCAGCTTGGGGCAATCCATTGCCCGTGCCCTGGAAAGAAAGTTTGAACGCCTGAGTTTAGGGGGTCTCCATGACGAAGCCGAACTGCGTGGGCATCGCCGCACATATGTTGGCGCGATGCCAGGCCGTCTGATTCAAGCTCTCCGCCGTGCTGGAGCCAAAAATCCGATCCTGATGCTGGATGAGGTCGATAAGGTCGGACAGGATTTTCGAGGAGATCCCGCGTCAGCCTTGCTAGAAATTCTTGACCCGGAACAAAATCATACCTTCCGCGACAATTACTTAGATTTGCCCTTTGACCTCTCTAAAGTGATGTTCATCACCACGGCCAATTCCCTGGATACCATCTCCCGTCCTCTCCTGGACCGTATGGAGGTCATACGTCTGGGAGGCTACAGTCATCAGGAAAAACTTGAAATTGCCAATCGCTATTTGTGGCCTCGCCGCTTAAAGGAGGCCGGCCTGGAGTCTAAACCCCTGACATTAGAGGAACAGGTGATTCCTCATATCATCAAACGCTATACCCGGGAAGCCGGCGTTCGCCAATTGGAACAAATGTTGGGACGCTTAACTCGCAAAGTGGCACTGAAGCTGGCAGAACATTCGCCGGACCAACCGGAAGAATCTCTCACGATCACCCAAGTGGACCTTCCGGAATGGTTGGGAATCGAACGATTTATGCCTGAGGAAGCCAGAAAGACATTGCCCCTGGGCGTAGCGACCGGATTGGCTTGGACCGAAACCGGCGGAGATGTCCTCTATGTAGAAAGTGCCCTGCTCCCGGGAGGGAGCGACCTCACCATTACAGGCCACATTGGCGATGTCATGCAGGAATCAGCTCAAGCAGCTCGAAGTTATCTCTGGTCTCGTGCCGAATCGCTGGGATTGGACATCGCGGTGTTTAAGCAGAGTGGAATGCATATACACGTGCCGGAGGGTGCCATTCCCAAAGATGGGCCATCCGCCGGTGTGACCATGGCCAGTGCTCTGGCTTCCCTTTTACTGAAAATCCCGGTCAGGAAGGATACGGCGATGACCGGAGAAATTGGGTTAACCGGATTGGTCCTGCCCGT
>JAUIKP010000294.1 GCA_030430725.1 Nitrospiria bacterium | reverse complement strand
ACAAGTGCCTTCCCACCGGCCAACCCGACCAAGGCATAGGCACACAGGGCGGATACTTCTAAGAAAACGAAAAGATTGAACAAATCCCCGGCAAACACCATGCCGGTCAGACTGGCTATCAATAATAAGACCAGGGTATAAAACGGGACAATCCGGCTACCAAGGTAAGGAAACAACACTGAACTGAGGAAGGTGATACACACCAATCCAACGAGACTCAATGCCACGGTCATGACACTGGCCAAGCCGTCCGCCACCCACTCAATCCCGACCGGAGCAGCCCATCCCCCAAAGTCATACCGAATGGTCCCGTTTTGAAGAACTCCTACAAGATTAGCGAAGGAAACCGGGACCATCGCAGCCAGCACACCAATCGATAATGGCCGACACCACTCCCGATGCTTGATCCCGATTAATGGTAAACCAATGGCCAAACCGAGAGGTAAGAGGAAAAGAATTGCGGGAAGGTGTCGCGTCATTCCAGCCTTTTGAGAATTTCTTCTTCGTCCAGGCTGCCGTATTTTTTATAAATGGCATCGGCCAATGCCAAAGATACTCCAAGGGTGGCGACACCCACCACAATCGCCGTCAATGTCAGCACATGAGGGAGAGGATTCGCATAGACTTCTGGTTGAACGATCTCGGTCGTAGAGAGCAAAATGGGCACCGTGGCGCCTCGCTTGGCACTGGTGGTGACGAGGAAAAAGATCACACTTGTTTGCATGAGATACATCCCGATAAGTTTTTTCACCAGATTGTACCGAGTCACCATAATATAGATGCCCCACAGAAACAGCAGGACAAAGGCAATGTAGTTGGGGCGCTGCAGCCACCCCCCGATCATCTCAAACATCATATTCCTGCTCGGTATCGTGATAGGCCAAGCTGAGAACGATGGAGATCCCTGTTACCGCAACATCCACGGCCACGCCGATTTGTGCCAGCAGAATCCCCGTATACCGACGTGCAGGAGCATCCAAACCCGGAATTTCTAAATTGGCATAGTTCAGAAATTCCCCACCTCCAATGAGACATAAGCCACCTACTCCCACAAAAATAATCAATCCGATCCCATCGCCATGCAAGACCTTTTCCACCAAACGTCCCTGAGGTGACTTCAGCCCAAATACCAAAAAAGCCAGGATCATACTGGTCGTCCAAATGACGCCGGCCACAAACCCTCCTCCCGGGCCATACTGGCCGAAGAACAAAACGTACAGGGCAAACAACTGGGCCAGAGGAATGAGCAAACGGCTCATGGTCTGAACGATGATGCTGTCGTGGATCTGTTTCATGAGCCCGGCTCCCGTAATAACAAGGCACAGGCAATGCCGGCGGTAAATATCACCACGGTCTCAATCAACGTATCAAATGCCCGATAGTCCATCAGCACCGAGGTGACCACATTCGGCGTGAGCGTGTCGGCAAAGCTATTCTGTAAGTACATAGGAGAAATGTGCACGTTGGGCGGAGAGGTTGGGTCGCCAAACTGAGGAAGATCATTCGCCGCTAATAATAACAGAATGCCCAATAACGGCAATCCGAGCACTCCAGCAAGAGGAGGAGGGGGACGACGAAGGCGGCTGTCCTTTGGAGCGGTATCAAACAAGGTAATGAGAAACAACACGGTGGCTAACCCGGCCCCAATCACGGCTTCCACAAATGCCACATCCACCGCACCCAGCCAGGCCCAAACCAGGGACAGGAAGAAACTATACGACCCAAGAATAAATACTGAACTCATCAATTCCTTGACCAAAAATGTTGCGCTGGCCGCCGTCAGAACCAACAGTAACAGCAAGGCAATATTCACGGAATACATCATTGGTCTTTCTCCGTCTGTGGTTTGAGGCCGGCCCGATACGCAGCCCGAACGGTTGCATGAGCAATGACCGGATTCAAAAGCATGAGTAAGACCAGGACGACCAGGATCTTCAGCATATTGATCCCAAATCCTTGGTATAGAGCAAGGCCTGCGAGGACACAAATCGCGCCCAGGGAATCGGTCAGGGAGACCGCATGGGATCGCGAAAACACGTCGGGAAGGCGTATCGTGCCAATCGCGGCCACCACAAGGAAGAATACCCCCACCAGAATTAACCCTATGGAAAGAATAACCATTTAGGGTGTCCCTCGTTGCTCAAGAAATTTGGCAATAGCAAACGCCCCCACCAGGTTCAGAAGCGCATACCCCGTAGAGATGTCCACAAACATCTCCACACGGTCATAGACTGTTCCCATGACGACCCCCAGAATGATGGCTTTGGTCGAAATTCCCGCTAATCCTAATACCCGATCAAACACCGTGGGCCCCTGGATCACCCGGTACAAATACACAAGGATCAGAAATGACAACGTCATTAACAAAAATAGAAAAAAATCAATCATCACAAATTCGTGTCTTCCTGAAAGACCCAGGCAATTTTGCGCTCCATCCGGCCGGTGGTGAGATCGTCCGCTGCCGCTTCATCTATGGCATGCACGAGGAAAGTATTGCCGTTTATTTCGACGGTAATGGTGCCTGGCGTTAGGGTCACAGAATTCCCAAGCACAACGATCGCGCCCCGATGTTGTAATTGAGACCGATAGGTGATAAGTCTGGGCTTAATGGGTAACGAAGGATTCAGAATCAGTTTCGTCAAATGCAGACTACTCTCCACAATCCGTAAAAAAAGCCAGGGGCCGTACAACACCATACGGCCCCATGGAAATTGCTGAAAGGGAGAATGAGGAAAACCCGTGTTTAACCATGCGACTCCACAAGAGGCCGTAAACCCGAGCACGAGGTGAAAATTGTCATACTTCCCTGATAACACAAGCCAGCCGCAAAATAAGGCCAAGGTGTTCGCGATAAACTGTCTGGGGAAAGAAGATTTCATCTTATATGATCTTCAGATCAAACCTTGAACGGCTCGACTCAACGGACCCAATAAAGTAAAAAAAAGCCAACCAAATGTTTTTCGAATGAGGTGTTCAAAAAACCTGGTTGGCTTGTACTGTCTCCAGCCAATCGGAACTAACCAAATGCCGGGAACCCTACTGCCATGATGAATGATATTTTGGCAAACCGGATGCTCCCAATCTACCTACTTAACCTTCGACAAAAAAGAGGGGGACTCATCCCTATAAACAACCTGTACGCCTCCGACCTTATACCAGGCACCCTCTTCCATCCACAACTCCGAATCAAAAAGGCATGCTCCATTAGACTCTTTTTCCCAACCTACGGAGTACCAGGTGATCCTAAAGTTGGAACTGAAAACCCTATGCAATAACTCTCCCACATTTGAGATGACAAGGGATGTGATTCAAGAATTGAAAGCCCCGTAGAAGTCAAAACGGTATGCATTCTCATCGTCAAATCATATGTTCATCGTGACGGGTTCCCAGGTGAAGTCAGAGAGATACCGTGAAAAGCTGTTGGAATCCGGATCAAACGCGATGACATTCATCCATTGGTTATGGAAAACATGTTGAAGCAAATCGTGCTTCTGAATGATGGACCGTATTCGATCCGGCGGCGCCTCAATGATGGCAAGTAAGCGCATGGGTTCATGGTAGTGCCGCGCCCCATCGTTTACCGATTGAAGGGGAAGGCCTTTTTGCAGGTCACTTTGGCTCCCTAACATCACACCAACTCCGGCAACCATATTGTGAATGACCTTGCTTCCGCTCCCAAAGGCCCAGGGATCCACAGCCGAAAAGTAATAGGTTAAGTTAATCAATTCGCCCACGATGAGAGGTGCGGTCATGATTTTTTCAAGAAGACCCCCATCAGGATCCGAGCCAGGGTCGTAAGAATGCAAAAAGACTCTCCCTTCCAAATCCAGACCTTTTGTAAGAGCCCGCCTGCCAATCAAAAACGCGGCATTCCCTGACAATCCCCATTCAGGACGCGAATTAGCCCAATCCATGCTCCGTTGCCTGACATGCTTGAATGCGTCACGGGGAGACACCGCTGTTGGCGCCCCTGGAATTCGCCGACATCGCTCCAATGCCTGATTTGTGCCAGCCTGCTCCAAGTCTTTCACCAATAGTGCTAAATCCTCCACATGGGTAGCCGGGATATCTTCAAGGTCGTACAACGTCACTCGATCCGTAGTCGTGTTGTGTTTGGCGGGAAGAAACCAGGTATCTTCCGGAATGACCAAATTGTGTTCGTTCAGAATTTTCCGGACCTCCGGATTATTCGCCATGGCCGAAAAAACCCGGGCATTTGGATCACCATGACTTCCTCCACAGGCGCCACAATCCAAGGCCGCATAATAGGGATTATTATCCGACTGGCTTCCATGGCCACAGACCATCACCAATCGGCCAAACTGTTTCGTCAGTCCGATCACACGCAACCCGCCTTCCACGAAAGCCGCTTGCTCCAAAATGGTGAAGCCTCGCGTCAACTCTCCCAGACGCTTCCTTGCCTGTTTCTCTTCACCGGAAGGCTCAACAGGAATATGCGTGGCCACGGTGTTCCCGAGTCCTCTGTGCACCCACCGCTTGATTGTGTCGAAGGATGTTCGAAACAGAGTTTTTCCTACTAACCCGACGCTAAAAAACATCCCCAGCACATCAATTAATAAAAAAGAAGCAAATGGGTTGTGCTTCAGATCATGAAAGAGGTGATGACTGAGTTGGTGCCACCTGGTGCCGGAGAGATAGTCTTTCACATTTTCATTCTGCCCGACTCGCGGCACTTCACTGACTTCCGCGGTGGGTGTCAATAAAATGGGACATAACGCCAGGCAGTCGTGGCTATCAAAACCCACATAACTCATGGGCACCCCAAAGAATCCGGCATACCCAAAAGTTTCGTAGGGTCCCTGCTCCTCAAGATGACGACGAAAGGATTCTGAGCGCGCATCGATACAAAAAATCCCTTGTCCCCGAGGCCGCTCATTAATAACCGGGGTCGCGGTTGGATGCCCGCTGATGGTCTTCAGTAGTTGCTCCCGATAGACCTCTTCATACGCATCTAGCCATATTGGCCCTT
>JAUIKP010000293.1 GCA_030430725.1 Nitrospiria bacterium | reverse complement strand
CTGGCCGTCTTGAAATTCAATGACTTGGACTTTTATTGGTCGACCGGTAAATTCCTCACATATTTTCCCGATCAGCATGCGATTTTCGGGTTTGTCCGTTCTCCAGCGAGCAATCGAATCTTTTTTAGAATATCCCAGAACGACGGAGTCTGCTGTCAAGGTCACGACACTCCCCTTCTCCAGGAAACTCCCGATATTAGGATGGTCATTAATCATGCGTTCAACGACGAGTTCCCAGTTTAAGGTCACGGGTGGGCCCGAGGAAGACTGGGCAGTTGTCTGGGGAGAGGCCACGGAGAGTTCGCTGTTGATAGATGAGAATTTTGTCGGTGCCGGCTTTTTGGCATCTGGTGGTGGTGAGGAAGGAAACATTGTGGTGGCGCCGCCATCTGGTTTTGGACGGGGTTGGCTTGGAGGAGTCACCGATTTTTCCGCAGGGGCTTGGATCTTAACAGGTTGTGTGGGAGGCGGAGGAGATGCCACCGGTGGCAATACTTTTGCTGGTAGGACAGATGCTTGAGTGGATGCGCCAGCCTTCTGTTCCGTCGTGATGGAGGTCGCTGCCACAGGATCAAGCAACGCTGCACGCACCACGGCGGCTTCAATCAGAAACCGTGGATGGGAACTTCCTCGAAGACTGTCCTCTGTTTTGGAAAAAATGGCAAAAAGGGCCTGTAAATAGGGCTCGGAGAGTTGTTGGGCTTGCGCGATGGCCTGATCAACCTCTTCGTCTCCTAATTCAAGAAGGGTTTGCACTTGTGAGCGTGATGATACCACGCAAGCCACCAGCAGATTGCGACACCGCTCCAACAATTCCCGGCAATACACCCGCACATCAAAACCCTGATCAACCAACTGCCCCACGAGAGACATTGTTTGGGCGGCCTGGTGTCCAAGGATGGCATCTATCATGAGCCGGACCATTTCGTCGGGCACGGACCCAATCAACATTTCCAAATCGCCATGCTGGATACGTTCTCCACCGAAGGAGACGGCTTGATCCAGCAGACTCAACGCGTCTCGCATGCTGCCTTCACTGGCTCGAGCCAGTGCCGACAGGCTTCGATCCTCCACGGTCACTCCCGTTTGGGTGGCGACGTGGCGTAGCTGGGTGATGATTTCTAAGCGGGAAATGCGGCGAAAGGTAAAGTGCTGACAACGTGAAAGTATGGTAGCGGGAATTTTATGAACTTCGGTTGTGGCAAAAATAAAGACGGAGTGACCTGGAGGTTCTTCCAGTGTTTTTAGGAGGGCGTTAAAGGCCGAGTTGGACAGCATGTGGACTTCGTCGATGATGTAAACACGGTACGTGCCATGAAACGGTGCAAATTTGACGTTTTCACGGAGTTCACGAACATCGTCCACACCGGTATTCGACGCTCCGTCAATCTCGATGACATCCACCGAGTTGCCTCTGGTGATTTCGACGCAACTCGGGCATGTTCCACAGGGATGGCTTGTGGGACCTTTTTCGCAGTTAAGGGACTTGGCCAGGATGCGCGCCACAGTGGTTTTGCCGACTCCTCGCATGCCGGAGAAAACGTAGGCATGGGCGATCCGTTTGCGGTCGATCGCATTGGTCAGTGTTTGCACAACATGGGATTGCCCCAGGACTTCCTGGAAATTGATCGGACGGTATTTCCGCGCGGAAACTTGAAATTCCATAATTTGCGTGAATCAGGAAAAGAGCGGTTTGTTAATGTACCCTCAAAGACTGACTTCCGGTACCTCAACACGGAGAGTCAGTCGATCAAGTTAGTCGGGGCCAGGTGATCCTGCGGCACACAGACTAGCCCACGTACCGTTGCTTCCTTCCGGACCTGGCGGGGTTTGCAGGATTCTGTCGCACAGGGCCCAGCCCCTAAATGCAGCTCGATGGTCCATCGCCTTACCGACTGGCGAAAATCCTCATTTTGAGGATATCAGGTATTCTCACGGCGGACCAAATATGGCGGAGAGGGTGGGGTTCGAACCCACGGTACCATTGCTGGCACACGTGATTTCCAGTCACGCCGATTCGGCCACTCTCGCACCTCTCCGCGAATGGGTCTCTACTTTGCGGCGACGGAACCTTTAATGAAGCCGTTTGTCTTTTGGAGGGGATCTGTTATCCCACTTTAGTTATCTTCTTCACCGGGGATCTGTTTGGTGAAAGGTTGTCATCTTACCATGGGTGTCTGAGGGCGACAAGCAAGGAACAGGAATAGTTGGGAGGAGGGCGAGCAAGGACCGAAGGGTAAAGGCTTACCCTGATTTGGCCTTATCATGACCGTAATCCTACTTTTTACTCCTATATCTCTCAGGAGAGTCGGGATTGGAACATTCGTTGGCGTCGTGAAGACCGATGCAAGGCGGCAAACAAATGGCCTCGAAAGAAGAGGATGAAAACCGTCACAATGGGAGTGAGTCCGAGGACGATGACAAAACTCATGTCGGAGGAAATCCCTAACAAAGAGAACCACTCGGATAGGACAGAAAAGGGTAACGTGATGAGATTCCAGAAGTCCAACCCTCCCCGCCTTCCCGCCTGGGTGGACATTTCAAAGAAAAACGTCAGGCCGAATGGACCGAAGACGATGGCCACAGGCAGAAACCATTCGATCCAATTTTCAATGACGAATTCATAACTTTCCCGGACAACCTCGAGGGCCGATCCGTTCCGGCTCTGGTAAATGACTTCCGGTACCGGATTGAGTAAGACGAAAATTAAGAAAAATACGGCTGTGCCGATCAGCGGTTGGTAGGGATTGGTCTGGAGCCCCATTTCCAGGAATAACAAGGGAAACCACACCATAAATCCAACCGAAATGACCTCCCAGAAATATTGCCCCATACTTGGCACGATATCCGGCCAACTCACACGACGTGCGCCCAAGACAGCCTGTTCTGTCAGGCTCAGGGTTGATCCAATGACAAGCGCATTCAGGGCACCCAGGATAAACCCTCCGATCATTCCAAGCGGAGCGATGAGGGAGGCGACCAGCACGAGGCCTAAGGCAAAGACGAGGAGAACCGGAATCAAGACCCAGGCGCGGGTGAAGGATAGGATCGAGGCGAGTAGCGCCTGGTGGTACAGTCGAACTGTTGCCTGGAAGAAACTCTGCATGAGGCGAGGGAAGGCTCCGCAGTTTTTAGTCTTTGCTTGGCGGAGGGGATTGTAGGTTGATGATGTCCTGTTGTCGCTGATCCCGGTCTTGCCTGATTTTTTGTAGCCGACTAGGACGATTCCAGGTCCACCATTTGACGTGATCCGCAAAAGTGGGTGAGGGAGGGGTCACGGACCCTACCGGTGACTCATGAAAGTCATACCCTTGATATTCATCTTTTTTATCCAGAAATTTCTGGTAAATATCTTGATAGAGCTGTTTTAAAGTCATAGGGTGGTACCTTACCCAACTCCCTTGAGTCGATCAAGGGGGAAATTCCATAGGAAGGTTGAGAAAACGGATCGGAAGGTTGTTCTCTGTGGGTATAAATTTGGCTGGTGGGGTTTTTTCTCTTCATCCCATACTCTTCGAGCAACCTTATGACTGGAGGAGGGGGAGATGAAGCCTTCGACCGGGTTAAGGAGGACTATTGAATCGTTCATCTTCAAATTTTCCTCAATCAACTAGGATTAGAGCTTGGCCCATCCGAGAGGACTATTTTCGTGACCTGAATTTTAGGATGGCCTGAAGGAGATGGACGTCTTATAATAGGGAGGCTTGGTGGAGCGGATAGGGTAGGTTTAACCTGAGGATTCCGGGGAAACGAACCTCGTTTTACAGTCGATGGAGTGAGGCGAAAACGGTCACGGGCGAGAGTGGCGGAACTGGCAGACGCGCGAGACTTAGGATCTCGTGGGTAACCGTGGGGGTTCAAGTCCCCCCTCTCGCACCATTATCTTAACATCTATATTCTTTATTGTGTTCTTTTACAAGGATGAATGCTCTTATGAAGTTAGAAATGACAGAGCTCGGACCGGTAAAACGGTCATTAAAAATTGAAGTTCCCGAAGAAGCCGTCAAAAGCGAATTTCAAAAGGTGTATGCCCAGTTGAGGCGTCAAGCCAAAATACCTGGATTTCGCCCCGGGAAAGCGCCAATCGCGTTATTAGAAAAACGGTATGCCGATCTGGTTGAGCAAGATGTGGTGCAGCGGTTGGTGCCCGATTATTACCAACGAGCGGTGAAGGAGGCCGGGGTGGTCCCTATCCTTGTGGATATACCCCCATTGGAACGCATGAAAGTAAAGTCCAACAGCCCATTTACCTTTACCGCTACCGTGGAAATCAAACCCACTATTCAGTTAGGGGATTATCGACCACCGAATCCCATTTCCTTGAAACGGGATTCCCGGACAGTCACCGAGGAACAGGTTGAAAAGGCCCTCCAGAGCTTACAGGAGCAGCATGCGGAGCTTGACGTGGTCCCTGAAGGAACGCCTCTTCGTGAAGGATTGCATGCGGTGTTATCTATTGAGGGATTTGTGGAAGACCAGCCAGTGGAAGGGACTCAGAAAAAAGGGGAACTTCTTCACATTGGGTCCAAGTCGCCGATTCTGGGTGTGGAGTTAGATGAGTATCTCATCGGAAAACAGGCCGGTGACATGATCGATATTCCGCAACCCTTTCCCGCCAATCATCCTGATTCTCACCTCGCCGGAAAGACGATGGTCCTCAAGGTGACCATTGATGCCGTGAAAGAGCGGAAGCTTCCCGACCTGGATGATGAATTCGCCAAGGATTGCGGCGATTACGATTCACTGGAGCACCTCAAAACCACCATCAACACCCAATTGGATAATTACCTGAAACAGGATCTTGAAGAAGGGTATAAAGATCAGGTGATTGAACGCTTATTGCAGATGCATCACTTTGAAATTCCCGAGGTCTTGATTGAACGGGAACTCCAGACGCTTATTCGGCAAAAAATGTTAAAAGACCATCGTCATGCCCATCGTGAAGATGATGTGGAAGAGCCGTTACGGTTACAAGAGGAGGCTAAGCGCCTCCAA
>JAUIKP010000292.1 GCA_030430725.1 Nitrospiria bacterium | reverse complement strand
GGATGAAGGGAATACGGTTCTGGTCGTCGAACATCACCTGGACGTCATCAAATGCGCGGATTGGGTCATCGACCTCGGCCCCGGTGGCGGCGAATCCGGCGGCCACATCGTGGGCGAAGGAACTCCGGAAGTCATCGCCAACACCCCTCAGTCACTCACCGGGCAATATCTGAAACCTCTACTTTCTTCAAACTAGGTATGTCGTAGAATTTTGGTCGACCCTGGCGGTGGAAGAGTAGTCCCAGCTCAGGACTCTGTTTAGCGAGGCTTGCGGACCACCAATTGAAACTGTTTGTTAGGAATCTTATCCATAGGTCCTGTTGGCTATCATCTCTGCCAGCCCTTCCTCTGATCCAAATAAGGAATAAGCATTAATGTTCATTGAATCCAAATCAGCGAGTGCCTCATTTCTAATGCATGCCGGTAGAACATACTTTGTTGCCACATCCTGTCTGCCATTGGCAAATGCCAACGCATCTTCGTGACTACTGTAATACCATTTATCATTAACTTTCTTTCTGCAGAAAGTATATTCAGACTGCTGCACATAATGCCGCCGGTGGGTTTTGATGTTTGGGCCACACCCGACAATCCTTGATTCTCCCGTAAATCCCCCCTTTCCGGCACCAAGATATTCCCGAAATGAGTAAATCGAAATTTCTTTCTCTGGGCCATGTTCCTGAAAAGCGAAAAAAGAGGCCACATATGGTGATCTAGTCCAATCTAAGATGGGTGTAGGAAATCCATGGTGGCGAAGATAAACCATGAACTCAAAATCTTCCGGGGGTGAAGGTGACTCCCTATGCATAAAAACAGTATCCCACTTGTATCCGGTATACGATTCAAATGCATTTTTTGTTTCTTTTAGAGTATCCCCATACTCTTCAATAGATGGAAAATCTGCGCCTCTTCTTTCAAAGGTAGACTCAAGCCGCCAGCTGGCGCATTTATGCCCACGAAACAATAGAGGCGAGACATACTCTTCTTCGTTATTTCCAATCGAATCTTGCTCACGAAGACGTCCAATTTCTTCCTTCCATGATTTCCAACTTGAAATGGTTTGAGTGTTCATTGCACGCATCGGCTCCGTGGTAATTCATAAATTAGTCCGCTGCTGAATGGCTGGCCAGGGCTCCTCAATTGTAGCCGAGCGTTCGGCTCCCGCAGGTGGCGGGTGTGCGGTTCCAGCCCCGGACTCTGTGCAGCATCACTAGGTAGGCGCCAGTTAAGTTGTTTCAATTTCAGCCGAATCACGTGCTCTTTGCATGCCTTTGTTCCGCCCGATTTCTAGGGCAAAACGGCGAGAATCTCATTCACTTCTGTTCGGTATGCCTCAGCCGAAAGGTACTTGGCATAGTGCGGTATTCCTACGATCTCAAATTCATTGGCTAGATTCCGTCTCGCAATTTTTTCAGCGTCTTTCCCAAAAGCTATAAGTACAGGCTGTTCAGCGCCTAGGTCAGAGAGCTCCTGTCGTAGTAGTGCGATATTGTGCTGTTCAAAGGATGGGTTCGCTTTCAAATAGCTCATCACCTTGTCGGACACTTTCTGCTCGAAATCCTTGATGATGTCGGTTAGGTACGAGCCCCAAAATCGCGTACCGTAAATAGCTGCCCGAATTTTGTAGTCAGTGGCTATCGGCCTAGCGTCATGAAAGTTGCCAAAAACTCGCTCGACTCTTCTGGAAATATTTAGACCGAGGAAGACAAAACCTCCAAAGAGCGTTTGCAGCAACTCTGGGTTCATTTGAGGGTCGAAGACGTTGAGATCCGCAATACTGTCTTTGGGTTTTTTGCCCTGTACCGCCCACACCGCCCAGCTTGCGTAATGGCCATGACGTTCCCGGATTAGTTGAAACCTCTCAAGCGAAATCATCGAGTGCATGCACTTACTGCCTAACAATATTTAGACGGTTCCGCATAAGAGCCGAATCTTCTATGTTCTGTCCCTATAAGAACCCATTCAATAGGGCCTTCAGACAGCCACAGGGCCACGATGAAAGACATGGAGAAAAAATTTAGCTTGGTTGCTCTCACCTTAGTCTTGCAGTTCTTCACTGGTCAGCCACACCAGTAGCCATGAAGGAAAAAGATCGGTGACTGGAAAGAATTGTTGAATAACGAGCGAAATATGTCACCAATGTTTTGGATGCTCATTGAGCGAAGGGTTTAGGATAGAGGGGGGCCAACGTTGTTACTCACTCACCGGTTTCTACTAAATGTCAGGCAGGTGGGCAGGCTCCGGGAATATCCTGTTTCACGGAATGACTTGAAATCCTTCACGGGCGGCGGCTTCCCGCAACCGATGATCGAGGCAGACAAATTCGAGGCTTGGAATTTGACTGCCGGCCCAGACGAGCGCAGCAGCCATCTGCAGGGCATCGGCTGCCCGAAGGGGATGAAGAAGCAGGACACGCGACGCTTGGTCGCGAACAAGGTTACTGGGCCTAACTTCCGTCCATTGGCTGCTCAATCGCAGGAACAATTGCCGTGCCTGAAGTTCTTCCCCATCAGTCAAAACTTGCTCTCGTCGAAGACGAGCCAATGCCGAATAACCTTCAATCAACGCTGCCCACCAGACAACCAGATCACCATCTTGCTGGACCAGGTTCTGAATCTTCTCGCTTTGGGGCTCTTTCACACATAAGGGCAAGAGTGCCGAAGTATCCCAAAACTTCATCTCCCCTGTTCCCGTTCATCCAACAGGGCCTTTGAGGCTTGGCCTCGCTTATCAACCGGACGAGGAAGTTTCCAGATATCTTTTGAAATTTTTCCTGTCCCCAGACGGATCAGCCCATTTCTGGCCAATTCCGACATATGGGCGGAGAGCCCCATGGGTTCATTGGAGAGAGGGACAATTTTCGCGATGGGCCTCCCCCGTTCGGTGACCACCACCTCTTCTCCCGCCTTCACTCTCGCCAACTGCTCACTTAAGGTCGCCTTCAATTCTGATACAGGTGTCGTCTTCATCGATGGCCTCATTTTGTATACTTATGACTAGTCTAGTCACTATAGTATGACCTGACTAGATTTTCAACATGGTTATATCACCCATATTCAAAAATTGCATCAACACGGCAGCAAACCAACCATGAGAGGTTTATTGTCGATTACACCCTTGATTCGCAATTATTAGAGAAACGAGGTTGGAATATCTGCGATTTGGACAACCAACCACAAACTTGTCGGGAGGGAAAACTCACAAGCTCAAAAATTACGGAGAACAACCATTGCCACGGTGCCACAACGGGAAAATTCTCGTTTCAAAGGCATGCCCTAAGTCTTAGACGAACCAGGGCGTGGACTGCACCTGGAAGATATTACGCGGCTGTTAACGATGTTGAGTCAACTTGTTGAAGAAAACAAGACAGTCCCGATAGTAGAGCAACACCTGGACGTCATCAAATGTGCAGACTGGATAATCGATCTGGGACCGGGCGGCAGCGAATCCGGCGGCCACATCGTGGACGAAGGAACTCCGAAAACAATCGCCAACAACCCTCAGTCACTCAGGGGTGGATGCAATCCGATCCCAGAGGGATTGACTGAAATCAATTTGTTCCTCGACAGAGAGATCGTCGAATCCTGAAGGGGGGAGTGGGACTATTTTGAACATGATCAGAAATCCTTAAGGTCAATCAGAAAAGCGTGGATCAAAGACCCAAAAAAGTCTCCAGAAGGACACTAACCCTCTATTTGGAAAACACCCTCGACCGTCCAGAAGCCAGGGACCAACGTGCGATACCAAGACACCGCTGCCCATCAACCACATCGACAAAATATGTGGCAAGCCTAGCCAAAGAAGCATGAGTGCTCGTCATTTTCTACTACGGTGAGAAAATTCTCGATAGCGGAGACTTCGGGAACGGGTTCGTAGCGATGCCATTTCAGATCGGCCCGCATCCAATAGACCTTCCAGATGCCTTGCGCTTGCACGAAGGTAGCTTTCGCGAAGGAGCTTTCATGCTTGATCTCCGGCTTGTTCCATTGTGGGCGGATCTCGAATAATTCGATGCTTTGTCCCGTGACACGAAATCCGAAATCAAGTTGGGACCGAATAGGAGGTGGGGGCCGAAGTTTCTCGACAAATACTCCCACTGTTTTTTCGATTCTCTTCCGTTCAAGATCGTTTAGCGCCATCTTATTGTCACATAACAGGACATACTACGGAGTTGAGCGCAAGAGTCCCATCTGTTTTAGCCGCGAGTTCGGTCGCCGTAGACAGCTGATGAGCGGTTCTAGAGGCGGACGCTGTCCACCTGACCGCTCACCCACACCTTTCGATGGCCCATCAAACACGCATAACCCACTTTATCCACACTTTCATTCATGCGTCACGGCTCTGATGACGCGAACTGTTATGTGGGCGTTGGCTGAAACGCATTGAGTTGACGACTTATACGGCCTGTATAATACGGTTTACAGAACATCGATCGGACCCTTCACCCCGTTATCTCCTTTGCTCAGACCATTGGTGAAAATTATGGTCATATTAACGTCGGGCCCAACGCTTCCTGAACGGTTCGTACGCCTGACTGGGCTGAACACGGCAGACGGGTTGTCCCTGCCTTCGAGCAAGTCATTGGCAAACCAATTATGAAAACCAGAGATTCTTGAGGAAAGCCTTCAATATGTCAAGAATGTTTGGGGCGTTCTTTGAGAGTGAATATTTTGAAATGGAGGGGGGTGCAGGATCACCTGCGACTATCGTTAAGCAAACCCCGTTCGCTTGCGCCAGGAACCTGCAGACAAATGATCCGGTAACCGCCCTCGGGAGCAGGTTCAATAATCACTGTGCATTCACCTTTCATGGATTCCCCTTTTTTCGCCGAACAGTTTGCGATGAACTGTGAGATCCCCAGGATGTTATCAAAACATGTGAGATTGGCCCGAATGTGATCCCTAGCGGGATAGTTTTTCAATAGCCGGCTTTGCGTCCTTGTCTCAACTGTCCCGGGTTTTCTTGGATAAAGGATCCCAGGGTTTTTACCAGCTTCCCCATAACCCAGGATTTCCTTTATAGTAAT
>JAUIKP010000291.1 GCA_030430725.1 Nitrospiria bacterium | reverse complement strand
TGGGAGGGTTTATCTGACATATGCACGAAAGAGGACTTCTGACCCAGGATAGGAACGTCCTGAAAATCATCAAAAATGTGGTGTTCGCTAGGTGAGACGAATTCCTTGGTGGGCGGGAATCTCCGGGACCAGGGCGAAAGGGCGGTAGACGTGTTCCCAGGATTCTCCGCGTTGTTCTATCCACGATTCGTGAATGGGACCTAGCCACTGGTCGGCATTCCGAAGGTATTCGATTTTATCTGGATTAATTCCCATAATCCGGCAACAGGTTGCATCAACAGCCGGGAGATTCCTTCCCATAACGAGGACTCCGGATTGGACAGGTGTCCCCATTATCGGACCATCCCCTTCCATTCCGATGATGCCGTCGACAATGGCAAAATGAGGCTTGAGCGTGGCATTGATATCCACGATGGATTGTGGGATTCCAGCATGGTGTAACACGTTCTTCGGCCATCCGTAATAATTTCCGGGCATCACACCAAAAAAGTTTTTCATGGACAGGGTCGCTCCAGCCCAATGGTGTGTTTTCATCTTGGCGAGCGAGACAACCCAATCGACTTCTTTGACAATTCGAGGAAAGGTCAATGAATTCAGACTTGTCTGCCCACCCAGGTTGGGCATGATTACCCCTTCCATTGTATTCAAATCTTGAAAGGGGATACGGTCTTCGTACAGCACATCTGCCAAGCCGGATTCCTCCAAGACCAGAAGAGTATCGTGGCGATGTCCGGGCCCTTCAGCCACGACGACAGATCCCGCACCCATAGAGAGGAACGCCTCGACAGCTCCACGAACGATCAGGGGATGGGTATTGATATGCGATATGGATTGGTGTGGTTCAACCAAATTGGGTTTTAACAAAATGCGTTTTCCTTTGATCTCTAATGGGGTGATCCCCAATTCTTTGAACCCTTGGCGAATGAGTTTCGCCAAGTCTGTATTATATGTTTCCGCATGACCGATGAACGTTTGAGCGGTGAGCCGTGGGGCTGTCAACCAATGAAGCAGGGAAAAACCTGAAACAGCTAATCCTCCTCCGATTAAACAGGCCTGCAGCAATTGCCTCCTGGAAAGCGTTAGCTGTTCTGTTTGGGTGTGGGGGGTGGTCATTGAAATATCTTTTTCCTATTCCGTATCAGTTAAGAGTAAAAGAAGCGGGCGTTTCTTGAGGCAAAGATCTGAATAACGAGTGCAGACCATGAGAGGCTTTCACGGCGCACAGTAGCAAGGCTAGAGAGGGTAGAGGATAGGGCCCATACCGTTCTTGCAGTTGCAAACTCGCCCTAGCCAGCTCCTCCGCGTTTGCGGGTTTCAATCCCCAGGCTCCTAAGCCCAGCAGGGTCCAACCAAGTGAAATGGGAGTCCGGAGGTGAGGGAGTTCGTGTAAGAGATAGTCAAGGCTTCGTTTTACATCGCGGATAGGAGTGGTGCCAGCCAGAGCTTGCAGAGCGATGGCAGAGCACTCTGGAAGGGGATGTGTCTCCTTCCTGAACACCGTCGTACTCCCGAAATTCCATCCACCGTTTGTCAATTGGCGGTTGATGAGCATCTGTTGTCCAGCAATGACGCGGGGATGAGTGCTCAATCCCACCTCTTGTAAGGCCAGCAGAGCGAGGGCCGTCGGTACAACCCAGCTATGGGTGTCAGCAATCCATGGCCAGCCCGGGATGGAGGTGTCGTGCCCAATAATTGAAGGATCTGGGTTCGAGAAATGTTGTCCTGTAAATCCAATCAAATAGTCGACAGCCCGAGATTGCGCTTCTTGATACTGGGGAATGCTTTCCCATGCGAAGATGGCGAGTGGTGTTGGCCAAGATGCCTGCGGGTGTGAGGAAGAGATGCTTACGCGTCCGTCGTTTGTCTGTTGAGAGGCTAAATATGCTCTTCCCCGGTTGCAGGTTTCATGATCGAAGGCATAGGCAGACAGTGCCATAATAGCCCAAGCGGTCGTGTCGGGCCTGGAATTTTCTCCCAAATGATATGGGAATCCCCCATTTGGTTGTTGAGCGGAATGGAGTAGGTCAAGGGAATGACGAAAGGGTTCTTGAATCATTGAGTAGAATCGGAAACCAAAACATGTTGAAAATGTGATCTCTCATGTTGTTCGGTTTAAAACGGAAGAACCTTAAAAACCAGATCACGATTTAATCATACCCGCGCCTCCCTTCCGTCATTCTTGATGGTAGTTAGTGAGGACCCATTCGAAGAACCGCAAAGATGGGTTGTCGAAAAAAATGTCGAGCAGACCTGAGAAGGGTGAGGGTAATGGTACTTCGTTGGAAGGCCGTGTGAGCAAAGCGTAAACCCAC
Source organism: Nitrospiria bacterium (assembly GCA_030430725.1). GTDB lineage: Bacteria > Nitrospirota > Nitrospiria > Nitrospirales > UBA8639 > Nitrospira_E. The sequence goes on along the minus strand of JAUIKP010000291.1, from coordinate 2,719 downwards.
AAATGTGGCTCATGCCTGTCGTCTCCCTAGGTCATGTGTCAGTCGGGTTTTGACCGCAGACAGTCTAACCCGGCCTACGCAACTACAGAGCGGCGCAGAGTCTCACGATTTTGAAGGACAGGTCAGATTAGCCATGTGGCACCCGACAATATGTCTTCCTGGATGAATTCCGGTGCAAGTGCGGCGGAAAAGACGGCGGTAGGTGGGAGATCAGTGTAGTGGCTTGAAAGGGGAAAACATCACTCACCCGCCTTCAGGGGGTGGCCGGTCACGGCGATTTGAAACCTGGCGTACTCAACCGGTAGCCAATAAAAATCATGTCGAAGTCCGTGCATATTGAACCGAGGCAACTTGTTACTTCCAGGATCATCGGAGTAAGTACTACGGAAGTAACCCCGACATGTTTGAGGAGTTTTTTGCGAACGCGATCTCCTGTTCGGCGGCGACAAATACTCCGTCAGCCTGGATTTCCTTTCCAGTCACAACCTGCCTTGCCACGTATATGATGCAACAGGCAGTCAATAATCCGCCGAATACATCGATCAAGTGATGCCCGCCATGGATAAGCACTCCTGGAAGGACCAACAGATTGATGATGACCAGGATGGGGAACCACCAGCGAGTGGTTCGTGCTGAATACATAGCCAAAATAGCCATGATCGTGTGATACGAAGGAAAAGCCACCAGGCCTTCCATATCCTTTGGAGAAATGAATTGAGGCCCTTCGGCCCCTAGCCGCAATAATTCGGCACCATAGGCCGAGCCAACAAGTGGTCTTGCGGCTTGTTCAATCGAGCCGGAAATGTCATAGAGCACGCTGGTGCCAAATGCCGGAAATAGCGCCCAAAACCCAAGCGTCGCCAGGCCTGAAACGGTAATTGAAAGGATGAAGACATGGAGTTCTTTTTGTTTGCCTCCAAATCCTAAAATGAGAAACAGTAATGCCATTTGTGGTATGGAAGATAAATAGGCATAACGCGTCAATTCATTGAAATATGGATGTCGACCGGCAAATTGGACAATGTCCGGCCATGAATACCCGAACCAAGCATCAATCTGGACCAGAAAAGGATCAATGGGTTCTCGCCATAGCGGGAGCAACAAATAACCGAAAACGGATAGCACAATTGTAAACAGAAGAAGCAACCCAGTGGCCATCAACGTCATAGAGATACGCTCACTACGCCCGCTTGAACGGTAGAAAAGCCCCACGGTAATCATGAAAATTCCCAAAGCGAAAAAAAGGGAATAGGAAGCCCAATCGAATCCAATATTGCGCACATAAACCATCCCCAAATCGAAGATTCCTAATACTAAAATGGTATTACGTAAAAAGCGTTCGACTGGCCATAGCCAAGGCTTTACCAGTGTGAAATTTCCCACTCTCATCATGAATATCCTCGCATTCGAATTGGGCGACTGTAGTTGTGGGCAGGGACTGATCCCGTTGGTGAATAGTATCTATTCTGTTGGGCATAGTTCGACGAATTTGTCCAGAACGACTTGGAAACCTTTATCGTATACAGTAGTTCTTTCGTTGGTTTGCAGTGAACCTGGTGAAGAGCTGGACGACTTACTTTGGTGTTCATGAAAATTCTATGCATCCCTATACATGTTGGGGAGGTCTTTGAGCTGAATGTAGTGGGTAGGGAAAACAAGTGGTTATCCGAAAAAAATTCAGCTGATCCTCCCAATGGTCTAATTGGGAGATCGTCGTTGAGGTCAGAAATGGCATTGGAAAAAGCTAGGTGATTCAGATTGACAACCTTGGGAGGCGTCTTAGAGTACTTCAGCCCAAAATCTTTTCGGGGTATTTCCTTATTATCTTGATAGTGTTTCCAAGTTTTTTTCGAAGAAAAATTTATATAATTCCATGTCCAGATGTTATCTGATTTGTATGGGGTCATCGCCAAATCAGACTTCGAACGGAGAAATTTACGGCGTATTTCTTGGCATCATCAGCGTCTTTTCTCGTCATTTTCATAATTTCCCTCAGTCATCCCTGTCGGACGTGAACCGGGGATCCATACGAAGAACCTCACCGAGGGTTGCCTTATTGTTAATGTCCGGTATGACTAAAAAATGGTGGGGTAGTGGGACCTCATCAGTAGGTCGGGTGAGTAAAACGCATTCCGACTATGTCGCTCACGCCTGTTGTCATTCCATGTCGTGCCTGTCGGGTAAGGGTGAGAGACAACCTCACCACTTTTCCAAACCGCCTTCCATCTCACATCTTTGACGTACGTTTCGAATAATTTCGATCTCCTTGGTTAACAAAGGGAGACAAATTGTTGTACCTGTAAACAATCGGAAACATATTCATCAACATACATCGGCAAGTTTTTCCTGAAGAGGTCGATAATGAAGCATGAAAACGATGGGCCACAGAATACGAAATGGAAAGTTATCTTGGGTCTACGAACATTTAATCATGACCATGAAACATGGATTCGGTCGGGTGCCCCTTCCCGATAAGGGCGAACACGTCGGAAGGCGTGGGCGCAAAACCACGGGTCAGGGTTGGTCCCTGATAGCCGGGTTGCCGAAGGCACGGAGAGTCAAGGGGCAACGTCTGCGCCAGAATATTCCGGGCAGTCTGGCGTAACGAAAGTATTTACCTTCGCCCGTATAGGAGATGCGCTATGGTTAACCAAGTGATGCGTTTCGTGAATGATGATGAGGGAGCCACCGCTATTGAGTATGGATTGTTGGCCGCTTT
>JAUIKP010000290.1 GCA_030430725.1 Nitrospiria bacterium | reverse complement strand
TGTCCGACATCGTCATGGCATTTGGACGCCACGCCTTTACAAGGCCGCCAATCGGAAATGTTTTTTCCTCGCCGGTGACATCTACAAGGGTAAGGCGGTACCGGTTCAGCCGCTCATACAACCCCACCAGGCGTTCGATCTGCTCCTGATAGGCCGCTTCCCGTTGTTGAATCTCCCGTTCAAGAATGTCGGCCGAATCCTGAGATATTTCCCCTTCTGATTCCAAAACCTTCAGATTCAGACGCGCGCGTTCCATGTCAGCGTTTATAGCGCCAATCACATCGTGTTCAATATGATGAATCTCCCGGTGAATGGACTCGGTTTGCTCAAGAAGGGGATGCCAGACACGCCACGCGATGTCCCGGCCCTCAGCCAGAGATGTCTCCCCATCCCATACTGCCGTGACCCAGCCATAAAAATTTCCCCATTCCCGTCGTTCAAATGCAATGACGTCCTTGGGCCAGGACCGTTGAAGTATGTCGGTTTCATCAACCCAACGAAAATCCAGTCCGTACATATCCCGGTTGCCCACCTTCAGTTGGATGCGAGACTGCCCATCGGGAAAATTTGCGGTAACCGTTTCAGGAATGCGCTGGGTATCCACCATTTCCCCGAGCACCCGGGTGCCATCCTTGAGCGTCACCTGCACAAGATCCTTCGGCCAAAAATAGCCCATGCCATTAATGAAAATGATCGTCAGCAGCCCGCCGATCAGGAGCAGAGAACAGGCTAAGGCACCACCTGCCAACCAGATAAATAATGTGCCGGATGCAAAAAACCGTTGAAAAAATTTCATGACCGCTCGACCTAAAACTGAGAATATTTTTGGCGGAGCCGTTGCCGGACGATTTCGGCAATCGTATTAATGGTAAACGTGAAGCCAAATAAAATCAGACCGGACAGGAACAACACACGGTACAGGGTCCCGCCATGAGGAGCTTCAGGCATTTCCACGGCAATGTTGGCCGATAGCGTACGAAATCCATTGAACATACTCCAATCCATGATCGGGGTATTTCCGGTAGCCATCAGCACAATCATCGTTTCGCCTATCGCACGCCCAAATCCGATCATCAATGCCGAAAAGATTCCCGGACTGGCCGAAATGAGGACTAACCGGGTCAAGGTCTGCCAACGCGTCGCCCCCAGAGCCAGGGATCCGGCGACAAGTTGCCGGGGAACATTGGCAATGGCATCTTCGGCAATACTGAATATAATGGGAATCACCGCAAAACCCATAGCAAAGCTAATGACAATGGCATTCCGTTGATCATAGGTTAACCCCAAATTCTGCGCCAACCACTGTTTGAAATTTCCTCCAAACAACCAGCCTTCAATCGCATGATTGGCCAGCAAACAGCCGCCCACGGTGAGAACAATGGCGACCATCATGACCAATAAATCAAATCCATACACATCCAAGCGTCTCACCCGACTGGGGAGAAATTGCCAGGCGAGACAACAGGCCGCGATCACCAGAGGCAGGAATCCCACGATGGCGACCACCGCGGGAAAAATTTTCTCCAAAAGAGGAGCAAACCAAAGCCCCGCGAGAAAACCCAATACGACCGACGGCAGGGCGGCCATCAATTCCAATGAGGGCTTCACAATCGCCCGGAGGTGAGGATGCATGAACATCGCCGTATAAATGGCTCCCATGACCGCGAGAGGTATGGCCAACACCATCGCATACAACGTCCCCTTTAACGTCCCAAACATGAGTGGGATGAGACCCAGTTTCGGCTCAAACTCATCCGATCCGCTGGAGGATTGCCAAATCATCTCCGGACGGTCATAGCCTTCATAGGTCACTGGAAAAAATAAGGATTGAAAGGTCACTTCCGGATGGGGATTATCAATAGCATAGGTCTGAAGCGTGCCATCTTCCTCCAACCACACCATACCATCGGCTTTAGGGGCATAGCGTAGCGATTGGATGGCCTTGCCCGTCCCGGGAATTTCCAAAATCGTTTCTCCTGTCGTGGAGTGATGCACCAATACAGTTCCCTGATCGTCGGCCGTGAGAAACCCCTTATCCCGTTGGGATACGGATAGACTCGTCACGGAACGGGCATGAGAGGTGAACGCATGGACTTTTCTCAGGATTTTCCCGGACGGCCCCGACTGATCGGCTGAAAACCCCCATGTACTCACGCTACCGGACCTCGTGCCAGCCACCAGCGTCCGTTCGCCTAACACATATGAGAGAGCGGTCACACTATCCCCCGTCGCACCAACAGGAACGGATTGAGGCATGGCATCAAATCCCTGCCGTCCCCATTCCCATATGAGGAGATGGCCATCGTTCGTCCCGGCCACCAATCGTTTTCCCACACTATCCAAGGCCAAAGTCCTCAACAGAGCCTTCGGTGGAAGGACCAGTCGATTACTGGTGACAACGACTTCATCCGAAAAGGAAAATTCCCCTGGTTCTTCAATCCTGGTCACCCAAAGCTCCCCGCTTCCGGTGAGGGCCACAACGGTTTGAAATTCATCTCGTCGAGTAACATGCGCATGGAGAATAATCCGTGTTCCGTCAGGAACCACCCGCACAGGATCTTTGACATTCACACTCGGGAGAATGGTCCGTCGGCTCCCTTGGAAATCCGAGCGATACACTATCTCGACCGGATAGACGAGTCCCCGATCCGTCCCAACGCTTAGGGTATGGCCTTTTAACCCGACACGCACCACAGAGGTCGGCTCACCTTCGATGGCCAACTCCCCTCCAACCTCAGGCATGGGCGTGTCATTCGGTAAGGAAAAAAATTTGAGCTGTTTACCTTCCAAAATAAACGGCACTTCCCGATATTCATCAATACCTACCATCATCAGAGTCCCGTCGGACACTTGAGTCCCGGGAAGTGACACGGGCAGAGTCAGTTCAGGAGAGACGGTCGCGGGTTGAAACAAAGGAATCACTTCCCACACCAGATACACAAAGATTCCAAGGATACTCACAATCGTCGCAAGGCCTCCCGCTCCCACGATATACTTGGCCGCAGAGTCAAAAAGGTGACGAATCCGCCTTCGAGTGCGGGTTCGGGAAACGCCAGCCAACAATTGTCTGTTAGATTCCAAAGAGGAGGAGGAAAATACGGGTGGCATTATACGCCGTCGTAGAGAGGTGGAAATAAGAAAACGAGCTGATAAGGATTTCAGAACACCCAACCGCTCTCCAAAAGATTTCTCCGGGAGGCGGTTAGAATGTTCCTTAAGGTATTTCTATTTGAAATGCTTCGACTGTTTCCCAATGATCTTTTCCGAGATAGGGAAATAGCCATCTTTAATGACGACCTTCTGTCCGTCACGGCTATACACATATTTCAGAAACTCTCGGACAATCGGCGAAAGCGGTTGATTGGGAGCTTTGTTCACATAGACAAACAGATACCGTGCCAAGGGGTACTTCCCGCTGGTGGAATGTTCATAGGTCGGCTCCACAAAGGGTTGCCCTGCCTTCATGGAAAGAGGGAGCGCATGGACGCTGGAGGTTCGATATCCAATGCCGCTATATCCGATCCCTGCCTGATCTTCAGTCACCCCCTGCACGACCGAGGCTGAACCGGGCTGTTCCTTTACTTCATCTTTATAATCACCATTTTCCAGCACCGCTTCTTTAAAAAACCCGTAGGTCCCTGAGGCCGAATTCCGCCCATAAATACTAATCGGCATATCCGCGAACATTCCGGTCAAACCCAATTGTCCCCAACTGGTGAGGTTTTCCTTATATCCCTGCTGCCTGGTCTTGGAAAACACCGCATCGACTTGCTGAATCGTCATCCCTTGAATGGGATTGTCCTTATTGACATAGACCGCCAACGCATCTACCGCAACGGGAAAGGGGGTAGGTTTATACCCGAACTTCGACTCAAAGGCATCGATTTCTTTTCCCTTCATCTTACGAGACATCGGCCCCAATTGAGCCGTTCCTTCAATGAGAGCAGGCGGTGCAGTACTGGATCCCTTTCCCTCGATTTGAATTTTGACATTCGGGTATTGCTTCCGGAATCCTTCAGCCCACAACGTCATAAGGTTGTTCAGGGTATCCGACCCAATGCTATTGAGGTTTCCGGATACACCACTTACCTTGGCATAATTCACCCAGTTAGGGTCTTCCATTTCGTCCTTGGCCAAAGCCGGAGAACCTCCAAGAACCGCGACCCCGCAGCCCATGAACAGTCCTATGCCCAAGCCCAAAACCCACGTTTGCCTTCGTTTCTGACTGTGTTTCATCAATCATGCCTCCTCATGTAAGTAAATAGTGTAGGTCCAACAGGTTTCTTCTATGTAACGGCAATGTTACGAACGTGTTAAATACCCATCCACCGATCTCCCGATGTTTGACGGCGTATATCCCGTCAGGACATCCTCCTCGTTTACGCTGGACAGCGAATGGATGGCCCGGACTTCAAATTGGAACTCCTTTTGGCACAAAATTACCGACCCTTCTTGCAGACATTCCCCAAGGATGGAAAATAAATGCCCCCACCGCATCCATGGCAAATGTTCCAAAAGGGCTTCTATCGTCACCCCCGGACTGGCCGAAATAACCGCTAACACCTGATCATGATCATTCCGATCAACATCAACCGGACTCATCCATTCTGTTCTTTGTGTTCCCATAAGCCTCTCCCGTCATTGTCCTCTCAGGTTGAGACAGTCCTAGAGCTCGGCGGTCTGATTATTTAACCCCGCAATCGTATCCTAGCGATTGCCTATTGCACCTCTGTGAGGTTCGGGTTACAAACGTGTAACGTTTTTTGGTAGAGGTGAGGTGGAAAAACTAAAGGGAGAGAGTTACCCGGAAGAAAACACGAAATTTCACAAAGGTTGACTTGCGGGAGTTGGCCTAGATATAGGCAAGATCACCTCCACGGTGGTACCTTTTCCCAATTCACTCTGTACGCGAAGTTTGCCATCCAGCAATTGGAGCAGATGCTTGACGATGGAGAGCCCAAGACCCGTCCCACCTTCTGCACGGGACCGCGCTCGATCCACCCGATAAAATCGTTCAGTAATCCTTGGAAGATCCGT
>JAUIKP010000289.1 GCA_030430725.1 Nitrospiria bacterium | reverse complement strand
GAGGCCATCAACCGACAGAGCCAATACGGTGGCGGGGAGGGCGCCGGATAATATCAAATTGACGTCCGCAAGCTGGAGCCCTGCCACGATGGGGACACCCAAGCCTCCAGCCCCGATAAAGGCGGCAAGTGTGGCTGTCCCGACGGTCCAGATGGCAGAAGTGCGAATACCGGCCATGATTGTGGGTGCAGCAAGTGGAAGGCGAATTGTGCGGAGAATTTGCCATTCCGTCATGCCAAGGGCTCGCCCGGTTTCCACAACATTTGGAGCTGCGTCCCGTAACCCTGAATAGGTATTTCGAAGAATGGGGAATAATGAATACATCCATAAGGCCATGATGGCAGGGAGTGCTCCGACGCCAAATACCGGAATCATAAATGCCAGAAGTGCGATGGAGGGAATTGTCTGCAACATGCCGATTATTCGGATGATCCCTTCGGCTCCTCTTCGCCACCGTTCGAGAGCCAGTCCCAATGGAATGGCAACCAGTATGCCCAGGGACAACCCTAGTCCGGAAAGCCCAAGGTGTTCTCCTGTACGCAGGGCCAGATCGGAACGTTTGGTCCACATGTAGGACAAAATGGAATCGGAAGATTCCGTGTTGGCGGCTGGTTGGACGTGGTTGTCGTCTACAAGATCAAGTGCCCGTAAGGCACTCTGCGCTACTTGGGGAACCGGTTCTTCCTGTTCCTGAATCCGGAGATTTAATTCACGCATGCGTGTTGGGTCTATGGCATTGGTGAGCAAACTGATGACCCGTCCTAATTCCGGATGGCGTGCGAGAATTTCTCCTCGAACGAGTGCTGCGGCCTCATAAGGTGGAAAAAACTGACGATCATCTTTCAGGACGACAAAATCATACACAGCCAAGCGGCCATCTGTGGTGTAGACATCTAAGAGGTCAACCTCTCCCGTATCCGTGGCTTGATATTTCAACGTTTGTTGCATGCCGATCACTTCCTGAAACTGTAACCCGTAGGATTTTTTTAACCCCACCAATCCATCTTCCCGCTGGATAAATTCATACCCAAATCCGGCTTTCATGTGAGGGGCGACACGCGCGAGATCAGAGATTGTTCGGAGTCCTAAGGTTTGTGCTCGATCACGGCGAAGGGCCAAAGCATAAGAATTCTCAAATCCGAGCGGGGCCAGCCACCAAATATCCCATCGGTGAAGAAACTCCGAGCGAACGCGGTTCAAAACAGACACTCGATCGTGTATCGGCGGTTCACCGAGAATGGTGACGAGCCCTGTTCCTGTATATTCGGGATAAAGATCAATCCCTCCTGTTTTTAAAGCCTCAAAACAGACTTGAGTGCCGGCGAGTCCCAGGCGACGCGTGACGGTTAATTCCGTACGGGCCTCAATGAGTTGAGCGAGTATTTCTGCCAGGAGCCGGCTTTCCATAAAATTTTTAGATCCCACAACAATGGTGTCAGAGGCCCAAACCGGCAGGGAAAGAGCATAGAGCAGTCCAAGAAGTCCGACCACGATTATTCTTGAAATGTTCCGGGTACGCTGTCTGAACTGATAGGTGTGCATCCCCTTCCTGTTAACCCCGATGAACGTGATAATGCTGAACGAGCAAATGTACATAGGGGGTGGCAGGGTAATGGAGAATTTCGTGTGGAGTTCCAACTTGCTGAATGCGTCCCTCTTTGAGGATGGTAATCCGGTCGCCTAGCCGGAATGCTTCTGACATGTCATGGGTCACCAGAACCATGGTTTTTTGCAATCGGGCTTGAAGGGAGAGAAATTGGTCCTGTAGATCATGGCGGGTCAGCGGATCTAACGCTCCAAATGGTTCGTCGAGCAGGACGATGGGTGGATCGGCGGCCAGGGCACGTGCCACGGCCACACGTTGTCGCTGTCCCCCTGAGAGTTCAATAGGGTAGCGTTCGGCAATTTGGGCGGGATTCAGGTTCATGAGAGGTAAGAGCATGTCGACTCGATCGAGTTGCTGTTCCGATGGCCATCCTAGTAAGTGAGGGACGAGGCAGACATTTTCCCTGATGGTCCAATGAGGGAAGAGTCCGCCATCTTGGGGAACATACCCCAAACGTCGACGAAGTTGAATGGGATCCTGTGCCCAGGCGGGCTCGCCTTGAATGACGACGGCACCGGTCGTTGGTTCTATTAACCGATTCAAGAGACGCAAGAAAGTGGTTTTTCCTGATCCGCTCTCACCAATCAGCGCCATGGTTTCTCCCTCTTTCACACGCCATTCAACGTTCTGAAGGGCATAGGTGCCATCCGGGAATTGTTTGCTAACCTGTTGGATTTCCAGAACCGACGGTTTCATATGGACCAAGTTCTTGATGTCGGGTAGGACCGAATGCAAATGATGCCCTGATGGTGATGCGTCATCGTCATGATGAACGGGTGCAGGATTTCCCTTGGCCAGGATAACAGGGTTCAAGAAGGGAGACTAGTTCCCTTTTCAACATCAGATGCCGTGCTGGTATAGGAAATCCCTCAATAAATTTGAGAACACACAGGAGAATGGGATGTAATTGTGCTATTTCGCTCATGCTGGCCTGTGCGCCAACGCTCGATTTTTTTATCAAGGTGTTTTCATTTTCTCTCTCCAGGATGCAATTCTGAAATGTATGGGGAAATTTCTTAGCCTCCGGGTTGAATTTGATGGGCATAGTGGTTGCACCGATTTGGTGAGAAACATAGTAGAAATTTGACTATCAGAAGTGTTGAATGCTCTTTCATAATCAAAATGATGTAATTTTTATTGGTGTGCTTTTTATTTTCCCAGGAGATTCGAATGAATGCACACATAAATGGCAATACTCACCTTGATGGCTGTCCGACATCCAGTCCTGGATCCGATGTGTGTTGTCGATGTGGGGGACTCATGGCAAGTGAGTCGGTTTTTGATCTTGTTGAAAATGAAATAGAATTCAGGTCCGCTCGCTGTCTTCAGTGTGGCGATATTGTGGATCCAGTTATTCTCATGAATCGATCAGGGAAAGGTGTATTGAGTAGTCGTACCGGAAGGGCTCGGCATTGAATCTTTCCATACTTTGTGCGGGGTGTGGATTGAGAAAGGTTGCCGGTCAGAAAGCCTGATCAAATGAATGTGCAAACCTTGAATGGGCACGATATGCCTTGTATCGATTTTGAGATAGAAGAGCTCAAGGGGGAAGGGGCCTGTGCATGAGCCTGACCTTCCTGACACCTAAAACGCCTTCTAGTTTTGCGCGTCGATCTTAAAACAGGGACGGATTGACAGAGAACCTGTGGGATTGAGGGTTTACGCTTAAACGTCCTCCATCTTCCTTCCAAGGATTGGATTATCTGAATAATGCGTATGTCGATAGTATATTGTGGGACGTTGAATTGAGTTCCCTGAAGGCCCTAGGTGTTGTGTCGGAACTTCGTGGAAGAATACCTGTCCGCCAGTTTTGGTTATCTCGAGCCCTTTAAACAAGAGGCGGCTGATAAAGGTCCTTGAATAGGAAGTGATGGATTTGAGTATGAAATCCCTAAACCACATGGAGGTCCGGAATACATGTGTGCGGTTGTGTGGAGAGTGGGGGAGACATATGGATGAACTCAATTTCAGGGAGGAACTTTCATGATACCCGTACGGTTCCCCGATTCTCAGAGACTTTCTCCGGAAAATCCATATTTTTGTGTAAGGTCGAAGGAGGCATTGGATAGGATACCTCCTGAATCCTTGCATCCTGTGACGATTCTGGTTGTCGACGACAGTGATGATTGTCGCATGATACTCCGCATGGCCATAGAACGAGAGGGCTATCGTTGCATAGAGGCAGCAGATGGAATTGCTGCCCTCAAATTCTTTCAGGAAAAAACGATTGATTTCATCATCACAGATTTCCAAATGCCACATAAGAACGGATGCGAATTCCTTGAAGAAATTTCGAATGCGGCGATCAGTTGTCCTCCTACTGTGATGGTGACGGGAAACCTTTCAGATGCTGTGCGAATGAGAGCGACGCACGCCGGGGCATTGGCCGTTCTCTCAAAGCCTTTTGATCAGAGGAAAATTCTGCAGATAATTCGAGAAGTCGTACAGCGCAAACAAGATGTCCATCACTGGAAATAATATCCATTTCATTCTGTAACGTGGAGTGTAGGGTTCCTGATCCATTGCCATACGGATTGAGTGGACTAAAGAGAAACGTACGATGACCATTCTGATCGTAAAATTGTCTTAATGATAAAATTTTGTCGTCGTAGGTCGTGAACTGCTGCTCCCTACCTTGTCCTCTTCTTAGCATCCTCTCTCTTTTCCTTATTCTTCCTTGAAATTAACGAGTGAACCCTTCCTTACTACTTGAACATGTGCATGGGTGAGGTCTGTCCGGCGAGGGAAACAGGACATCCCGAAGGAAGATGGTCATCCATTCTCCAATATGTGAATGTTCTGTTTGATTGATGAACTTAATTTATGGGTCTGTTGAAAAATGCCGCCAGCGGCGTTCTCGTCATTGTTCCGTGCTCACGTACTACGCGTACGCCCCGCGCGTCAAAACGGCCGTGGTCTTCCCTTCGACATGACTCAGGGCGAGACTGGACGGACCCTTCGGGAAGACTCAGGGCATGCTTTTTTGAACCGACCCGGAGCCTGTGATGAGTCATCTCATCCTGGGCGAATTTGCCCTTGAACATCTTTATTTTTCAACACTCCCTTTATGGTAATGCTCTTTATGAATGTTTGGGATGTTTGGCAAACTTCCAACTAGTGTATTATCGAGGAAAACTCAATGAAGCCATAACCATGAGTATTCGCAAAAGGTCGCCAATATCATGGAGAAGTCTGGTCACTCCACCATCTTGTTCAGGTAAAATGAATTGATTAGTTTCATAATAGATTCTACTGTGTGAAGTATTGGAGAGGATTCATCAACACAGGGGTGATGAGCACCCTGTCCAGTCGGAAAATCTTGGTGAATGAGGGGATGGAATGGCCAAGACATAGCTCACATTTTTGTGGTGGGATACTGACAATGGGAGGGCAGTGTCTGTATCTCATTTTTTGGGCTGAATCCAGTTTGAAAGAGA
>JAUIKP010000288.1 GCA_030430725.1 Nitrospiria bacterium | reverse complement strand
TGTACGCTATTGTGACCCACACCATGATGGCGGCCGAGGATTATGTGCATCTTTGGTTGCGGGGAGAGCCGTATTTTAATAAACCGCCCCTTTTCTTTTGGCTTCAGGCGGGATTTATTCATAGCTTGGGATGGAGTGAGGCGGCGTTACGATTGCCATCGATTGTATCCAGTTTAGGAACGATGATAACGACCTATTTTTTGGGCCGCTTATTGTTTTCAGGAATAGCAGGATTTTCTGGCGCCCTGGTATGTGCTACTTGTTATGCGGGCTTGTGGTTTGGTCCCTTGGCCATTATCGATCCTGTGTTGACTTTTTGTATGACCTTGGGGATGTATGCCTGGGCTCGGGCATATTTTCAGGAATCGTCACAGTGGTGGTATCTAGTCGCTTTTGTGGCGTTGGCATTGGGCTCGATGGTCAAAACGTTACATGCCTTGGCCTTGCCGGTTCTGGTGATGGGGATTTTCTTATGGATGCGTCGTGACCGGCAAGTGTTTCGGGAACCCTATTTTTGGGTTGGAATCGTCATGAGTGGCTTGTTACTGACCGGCTACTACCTGTTACTTGGACCCGAATTCAGGCAGCACTTTTTCTTTGAAGAAAATCTTAAACGGATGATCACCGTATCGGGAGATCAAAAGCATTCTGCATGGGAGGCCTATTGGGGAAAACGTCCAATTATTTGGTATGGCCTGGTGATTTGGTTCGATCTTTTCCCATGGTCGGCCTTATTTCCAGTTGCCCTGTTTCTCATTTGGAAACGTCGTCCCTGGCTTGAGTCGCCGAAAGAATTGTGGGTCTTTCTCTGGGTGGTGGTGTACTTTGGGGCGATGAGTTTGGCGCCGGAAAAGCATGAACGGTATCTTATGCCTCTCCTGCCGGCATTCGGCTTGTTGGTAGGCTATGTCTATCATCGATTGCTGTATGAATCATCAGTGTCGGAAGGAAAGGGTATGTTGAGGGGTTTGTTAGCATGTTTGGGTGGTATTTTTGTGGTATCGGTATTCCTTGGACCCATTCTGTTGCAAAAAAAATGGCATGTTTCTTTGGACGTCATACCTTTGACCATTCGTGTGGGGTTAGGCACGTTAGGCTTGATCATGATTGGCTTGGCTATCAAGAATTATCTACGAATGGGTCTGGCGGGTGTGGGAGTGTTGGGCGTGGCCCTTATGGTGACGGTGACGGGATTTATTATTCCTGGTATCCAAGCTGAAGGTTCTCCTAGGTTGGCCTTTGACGAAAATCAACGCCGTTTGAATAATCAAACAGATCCCATATCCGTGTTTCAGTCTTGGGATTGGCGGAAGGATGAAGATGAATTTTATTGGGACTATCTCCACGGGCGTTCACGAATCGTGGGAAAGGGCCTTGACGATTCCTTGGCGCTTGAGGAACTGAAAAGGGAGGTTCAACAATCATCACGTTTGGTGATGATGACGAAAGACCAGTATCAAGAGGTCATTTCCGACGACCCGAATTTAAGTGCCATTGTATTGTTTGAGTTCTACCGTTCAAAAAAGAACATTGTGCTACTTTCCCTCGATTGGAGACCACAGCTGGCGGATTCTTTGGAAACCCAACAACAATGAATTCAAAAAGACTGCCACCGGCTGAATTTACGGTAGAATTAAGTATTTGGCCCTTCCTGAAGTGATTCAGGTCAATGAATGGATGAAATAGTACTAGATCGTCGTCATCACAGAAGCCATATTCCAATCCCTATTTTTGCCGATCTATTAAAGGAGTGGAAATTATGAACTATTACCATCGTTTAGGTCTCTGTCTCCTCATGATTGTATGTGTGTGGTCTTCGCTGGTGGAAGCCAGGGTGCAGATCGCAACTATCCCCTATAACCATGGAGAGGTTGCTTTGGAAGGAGTCGTGGCCTGGGATGATGAGATAGAAGGTAAGCGTCCGGGAATTTTGGTTGTGCACGAATGGTGGGGCCTAAATGAATATGCACGAACTCGTGCGAAACAATTGGCGGTTTTGGGATATGTGGCGGTGGCGGTGGATATGTATGGAAAGGGCAAAGTGACTACTCATCCCGATGAAGCCAGGCAATGGATGCAACATACGATAGCCAATGTAGGGATGTGGAAGGCCAGGGCGAGAGAGGGATTACGGCTTCTTCAGGCTAATCCCCTGGTAGACCAATCCCGTTTAGCAGCTATTGGGTATTGTTTTGGAGGGGCGACGGTTATGCAAATGGTGTATGATGAGGCGCCGGTCAAAGGAGTCGTGAGTTTCCATGGGTCGCTCCCTCTTCCGTCCGCATCTCCTTCAATGAAGAGTTCTGTCAAAATTCTCATTGCCCATGGAGAGGCCGATCCGTTTCTGAGCCAAGACCACATTTCGAAATTTAAACGTGCTTTAGATGAGGCTGGATTAGATTGGCACATGGTGATTTATGGAGAAGCCCAACATGGATTCACCAACCCTTCAGCCAATCAATATGGGATGAATGGTGTGCAATATCAGGAACAAGCTGATCGACGGTCATGGGAGCACATGAAATTGTTTTTTGACGAACTGTTTCGGCAAGGAGAAAAAGTAGAATAGGAGGTTTCCTATCGGTAGAATGGGGAACGGGCAAGAATTGTTGGTAAAGTCCTTCTTCATTATCACCGAAAATCAGGGTTTAGAGGTTTTTTGTGTGAGCAGGCCACCTAATATGGAAAGGCAAGCTCTTTTAAGGGAAATATGACAAAGCCAACCGGCAAATTGACTTCAATTCTTGGCGTTTCTGCCTATTACCACGATAGCGCGGCTTGTCTCATACAGGATGGCAATATTGTGGCGGCTGCTCAAGAAGAACGGTTTACACGAAAGAAGCATGATGCCGGATTTCCGGGCCATGCGGTGGAGTATTGTCTGCGGCAAGGCGGGGTTGGCATGCGTGACGTTGATTACCTGGTGTTCTATGACAAACCTTTTGTCAAATTTGAACGTTTGTTGGAAACGTATTTGTCCTTTGCCCCGAAGGGACTTGGATCGTTTTTGACTGCCATTCCTGTGTGGATCAAAGAAAAGTTGTTCTTGCGAAGTTTACTAGAAAAGGCTTTTCGTCAGGTTGGCGGTCTCGAAAAAAAAGAGAACCTGCCACCTTTACTCTTTGGGGAGCACCATGAATCACATGCGGCTGCGGCCTTTTTCCCTTCTCCTTTTGAGGAAGGGGTTGTCCTCTGTATGGACGGGGTGGGCGAATGGGCGACCACTTCCGCCTGGGTCGGTCGGGGAAACCGATTAACACCTCTGTGGGAAATTCCCTTCCCTCATTCCATCGGGCTGCTGTATTCCGCCTTCACCTACTATACCGGGTTTAAGGTCAATTCCGGGGAATATAAGGTGATGGGGCTCGCTCCCTATGGAGAGCCCAAGTATGTGAAAACAATTTTGGACAATGTCGTGGATGTGAAGCCGGATGGTACCTTCCGGCTCAATATGGACTATTTTGATTACTGTACCGGATTACGGATGACCAACAACAAGTTCGATGCGATATTTGGTGGTCCTCCGCGTCAGGCGGAAAGTACCCTCACCCAGCGGGAAATGGACCTGGCCCGGTCTGTACAAGAAGTCACTGAGATGGTCATGCTCCGTTTGGCAAACAGCCTCCACCGGGAAACGGGCCTTTCCAATCTTTGCCTTTCCGGAGGGGTGGCCTTGAATTGCGTAGGAAACGGGAGAGTGCTGCGGGAAGGACCTTTCAGCGGACTGTGGATTCAGCCGGCGGCAGGCGATGCGGGAAGCGCGCTGGGAGCGGCGTTAAATGTGCATTACAGCTATCTGAATCAGCCTCGGGTATGCCAGGGCCCTAGTGATTCGATGCGGGGCAGTTATTTGGGGCCACGCTTTTCCAACGAGGACATTACATCCAGGCTCCAACAGCTTGAGGCGAGGTATGAGCGCGTGGAAGATTCTGACCTGTATCGTCGAGTGGCGAAGTATTTGGCTGAGGGTAAGGTCATTGGATGGTTACAGGGGCCCATGGAATTCGGTCCTCGGGCATTGGGAGGACGAAGTATTTTGGGGGACCCTCGCAGCGAAAAAATGCAATCGGTCATGAATTTAAAAATTAAATATCGGGAATCCTTCCGTCCCTTTGCTCCATCGGTTTTAAGAGAACGAGTCTCCGAATATTTTGAGATGGATACCGATAGTCCTTACATGTTGTTGGTGGCCCCGGTTGCCGAGAAGCGACGACTGGCGATACAACCGGATCAACAAAGACTTTGGGGAATTGATCTGCTCAATGTTCCCAAATCGGATATTCCAGCAGTGACACACGTGGATTATTCCGCCAGGGTTCAGACGGTGTCACCAGACACCAATCCTCGATACTATCGATTGTTACAAGAATTTGAAAAACAAACCGGGTGTGCGGTGTTGATCAATACCTCGTTTAATGTTCGAGGCGAACCAATTGTCTGCACGCCAGAAGATGCCTACCGGTGTTTTATGCGGACCGAGATGGACGTTCTTGTGCTGGAAAATTGTCTCGTCTTGAAGGAACATCAAAAGCCAATTCCGAAGGATGAAACGTGGATGAAAGAATTTGAATTGGATTAAGTGTGAAAAAGTGACGCCATGACATCAACGATTCATCATCCAACGGCTAGGGATCTTCGCTCGTTCGGCCTGTTAATGGGCGGAGTTTTTTTAATAATAGCGGTATGGCCATTGGTCATTCATGGAGAAAGTATTCGAGTGTGGGCGAGTCTTATCGCCGGGGCCTTTGGAGCGATGGGAATGATTTTTCCACAAGGTCTTAAGCCCTTACATCGAGTATGGATGAAGATCGGGGAAAAATTAGGTTGGATAAATTCCCGGATAATTTTAAGCCTAATGTTTTTTGGAATGTTTACTCCCATGGCGTTTGTCATGGGAATATTCGGTAAACGGCCATTACAGCTTGGTTATGACCCAAAGGCAAAGAGTTATCGTATTCCCAAAAAGGCCAGGTCCGCGGACCATGTGCTGAAACCTTTCTAAAGGAGAAACAACAGATGCCAGGTTTTCTTGGGGAATTGTGGGACTTTATGC
>JAUIKP010000287.1 GCA_030430725.1 Nitrospiria bacterium | reverse complement strand
TGTATTCGGCTCCCGTTATTCGAGATCGTATTAGCGGCGGGCGGGCGATCATTGAGGGCACATTTTCCACCGCAGAAGCAAATGATCTGGCCGTGGTGCTCCGAGCTGGTGCGTTACCCGCACCGTTGAAAACCTTGCAGGATTTAACCGTTGGGCCTTCTCTGGGACAGGATTCAATCGAGAAGGGGTTACGAACAACTCTTATTGCCGGGACGCTGGTCCTCATTTTTATGATTGTGTATTACCGAGTCTCCGGTCTCATCGCCAATATGGCTGTGTTTCTCAATTTAATCTGTTTGCTGGGGGCTTTGTCAGGGCTCAATGCCACCTTAACGTTACCAGGCATTGCCGGAATTATTTTGACCATTGGAATGGGAGTTGATTCCAATGTGTTGATCTTTGAACGAATTAGAGAGGAGCTTCGCCAGGGCCGTCCTGTTCGTTTAGCCGTAGATAGTGGCTATAATAAAGCTTTTTTGACGATCGTAGATTCCCATGTGACGACCCTGATCACGGGGTTGGCCCTGTTTTTATTTGGAACGGGACCCATCAAAGGATTTGCGGTGACCTTGTGCCTGGGCATTGCTATTAACTTGTTTACGGCGTTGGTCGGGACGAAGGTGGTATTTGATTTCCTGAACCGACGAAAATTGGACTCGCTCAGTATCTAAGGGGTTGCCTCGCTTGAGCCGTGATTGGTCGAATCGCCAACCTTGCCGGTTGGGAAAAGACAGGCGGTATTTTCAAAAACGAGGCTTGCCTGTTAAAAGCCGTTCGTGGATGCTCCTAGCCATGGAATATTCTTTGGGGTAGGAGAATGTGGGGAGGAGAATTTATTGGTCATGATGGAGATTGTTGGGAAAACTAATATTGATTTTATGGGAAAGCGGAACATTGCCTTTATGGTATCGGGTTTTCTGGCTTCTTTGGGAGTCTTGGCCATTATAGGGATTCTGGTGGGATGGGCCAATCTGGGGATTGATTTTGCCGGGGGGACGGCGGTCCAGCTTAAGTTTGATAAGCCGCTCCTGATTGCCGAGGCCAGGAAGGCCTTGGATGCGCATGGATTGGGTGCCGCGGAACTGCAGGAGTTTACCCAGGATCAGAAGCTCTTGATTCGCGTCAAAACAGAAACCACGATCGAAGAAGGAGTGAGTGAAAATATCATTCAGGCGTTTCAAACGGAATTTCCTGATCATGGGTTTGTAGTGGATTCCAGCACATCAATAGGACCAACGATTGGGAAAAAACTGCAAGAGGATGCCTTAATTGCCGTCATCCTTTCGCTTGCAGGCATTATCCTCTATGTGGCTGTTCGTTTTGAGTTTCGTTTCGGCGTGGCTGCGGCCATTGCCACATTTCATGACGTTCTTGCGGTGTTGGGGATTTATTTTCTGTTGAATACAGAAATTACGCTGTTGGTGGTGACGGCATTATTGACTCTGGCAGGATATTCTTTGACTGATACGGTGATTGTGTTTGACCGTATTCGTGAAAATCTTCGTCAGAGGAGACGGGAAACGACGACGACGATTATTAATAATGGAATCAATCAGGTCTTAAGCAGAACATTAATTACGACCCTGACTGTTGTTTTGGTCTTGGTGCCATTGACCATTTGGGGCGGAGAAGTCTTACATGATTTTTCATTGGCCTTACTGTTGGGGGTCCTCGTCGGGACCTATTCCTCTATTTTTGTCGCGAGTCCGCTCCTCTTACTGTGGCCTGGTGGAGAGGGAAAGCTCCTCAGTCGAGGTAAATAGGCATCCCTGTTACCGTTTCTTGACATCTAAGAAAAAGGAGTACCAAAATGTAGAAAATCATAGGAGTTAGACGTTTTTTTATGGAATTTGCGATGTTACCAAAGTGAAACGCTTTGGGTTTCCCCTCCAATTAAAGGGCAAGACGATTCTGGCTATGGTGCTGGTTGGTCTTCTGCCCCTTATCCTTTCTCTCCTCCTCACCTATTTTGAAGAAAAACGTGCTCTAAAGGAAGCCGCTGGTATCACCATGAGGGGAATCGCGGTGGAAGTGGCCCGTAAGGTCGAGACTCAGATTATTCGTGGAATTAATGAAGCGCAGCAGTTGGCCACGATTCCCTTTATTCGAAGTGCCGTCATGAATTCGAACCGGAGTTATGCTGATAAAAATCCAGACGAAATTCAGGCTCTTATTCAGCAGTGGCAGGAAAGCTGGCGTGCTCAATCCAAAAAGGATGAGTTTCCGGTTTTTCTGAACAAATATGCGACGGACTATCTGATTCAATGGCATGCGATTCGAAAATCAGATTATCTCGCGATTGTTGTGGTTGATACCCAGGGAACGCTGGTGTTGAGCTCATTTCCACAAGTTAATTTTTTCCATGGAAGCAGTCTCTGGTGGGAAGCGGTGGTTCAACACCAGGATGCCCAGGCGTTTGTGAGCGATTTGTCATTTGATCCAGCGTTTGGAACTCATGTCCTGAATGTTGGTGTCCCAATTTGGGATGATCATCGGCAGCACATCGTGGGAGCTATCAGTATTCTTCTGAGGAGGGATTCGTTGTTTCGTTCGATTTCTGAACTGGCCGCGGGGAAAACTGGTCATGCCATGTTAACTTCATCCGATGGAATGCCGATTCTCTGCCCTGCGTTTTCTTTGGAAGAACACGTGATGCCGCTCAATGTGGTCAGTGCGATTCAACACGGGGGAGTTGGGTGGTTGGTTGCTGATCCGGATTCACATGGTATGCCGAATGCCATTGTTGGCTATGCTCCTCTGCACTTGGGGATGCCACTTGCTCCAGAAAGTTTTGGGGGAAAGTCCTGGCATATGTTGACCAGTCAAGATTCTGCTGAGACGTATGCTCCACTGGATCAATTATTAAGTAAGGTTATTTTCTATGGAATTTCTGTTTTTATCATATTGTGGGGGGCGGGAGTCGTCGTGGCTGGCCGGATCGTGAAGCCTATTCAAGCCTTATCGCAAGGAGTTGAGCAATTTGGAGGTGGGTATCTTTCGGAAAAGATTACGATCCGTACCGGGGATGAAATCGAACGCTTGGCTGATACATTCAATGCCATGGCGGACAATCTTCAACATTCGTTTTCTGAGTTGAATCAGAAAGTGGATGAAATCGGGCGATTGGAGCAGAAATATCGTGATCTCATTGAAAATGCTCCGGAAATGATTCATCAATTAGATCCTGCAGGGCGGTTCGTCCATGTGAATACGACTGAGTTGCAAAAGCTTGGATATTCGCTCGTCGACATGCTTGAGATGTCGCTCTGGGATATTGTCCCGGCGGACCAACAAGAGGGGGTGCGAGCCTATGTCCAAGGTCTGGCCTTAGGTGGGGCGCGCTCCATAGAAACTGTTTTTCGTACGCAATCGGGTGAAGTGATGGATGTGGAAATTCATTCAACAACGTTGATGGATCCAGGGACTCATTTGGTGGTGTATTCGAGGGGATTTGTGAGGGATATCACTGCTCGAAAGGATCTGGAGCGTGAAGTTGAGCGATATACCACCCAATTGGAAGGGATTGTGGCTGAACGAACCCAACAATTGTCTGACTCAGAGGCGGGATATAAGGCGTTATTTAATTTGGCTGCCGATTCAATCTTTGTGGTTGACTCTGAAGGCCGGATCTTGGATGTCAATGCGCGTGAACGGGAACTTCTAGGGTATGTCCCTTCGGATTTAGAAGGCGCTTACTTCGTGAAGCTTGTCCTGCCGGCATTCCAGATGATCAGTCAGAGTTTGTTGGAACGAGTCAGTGGTGAAGAGCCAAAAGTGCCTACGACAGAGATTGAGGTTTATGATCGGCAAGGCATCATGAAGTCCATGGAGATGGATCTGGTTCGCATCGATATGGGAGGAAGACCTTCGATCATGGTGCAGTTGCGAGATATTACCGAGCATAAAAAGCTTGAAGCTGAACTGCACCGATACAATGAAGTCCTGGAAGAGAAAGTCTCTGAGCGCACGCGGGAAATTGAGCAAGCCAAGCTGTACATTGAAAGTTTGCTGGAAAATGCGAATGACGTGATTTACACCTTGGATGTTGATTTACGGTTTACTTATGTCAATGGGAAAGTTGATGCATGGGGATATCGAAAAGAAGATTTGATTGGTAAGCCGTATCTTTCCCTACTCTCCAAGCGGTATCGTGGCCGGTATTTGAAGGAGACATTGGATCTTGGGACAAAGCAAGTCTACGAAGTGGAGGTGGTCAGTCGGGAGGGAGAGTTGCGGTCTGTTTTGGTGAGTGTGGCCCCGCTTCTCAATGATGAAGGTGTTTACACAGGGGTATTGGGTATTGCCAGGGATATTACGGAACGCAAGCATTTGGAACGCCAGGTGCAGAATTCCGAGCGATTGGCCTCCGTTGGTAAGCTGGCGGCCGGGGTTGCACATGAAATCAATAATCCGTTAGGGGGGATTTTGAATTGTTTGTACAATATCCGAAAGGGAACGTTGACGCCTGAGCGGTCTCAGGAATATTTGCATTTTATGGAGGATGGATTGCGACGCGTTCAACGCATCGTCCGGCAGCTCCTGGATTTTTCCCAGCAACGCGAACCGGAATTAGCCATGACAGATCTTCATCAAATTTTAGACCGGGTCCTGGTGTTGACCGAGCATGTATTCCTGGTCAAACATGCCACCCTGAGTAAGGAATATGATGAGACACTGCCTATGGTAATGGTCGATGCGCATATGATTGAGCAGGTGATTATGAACTTAGTGTTGAATGCGGTTCAGGCACTCAAGGAGGGTGGCCTGGTGACCTTACGTACTCGAAAACAGGCAGAAGTCTATGAAATTGAGGTGGAGGATACTGGGTGCGGAATACCTCCAGAGATTCGCCCTCATATTTTTGATCCCTTTTTTACGACGAAAGGGACTGGAGAGGGGACCGGGTTGGGATTGTCGGTGAGTTTGGGTATTGTGCAGCGACACGCAGGTGAAATGGTGGTCGACAGTGAAGAGGGAAAAGGTACTCGTTTTACCATTCGTTTGCCATTAGTGCGATCTCGTGCGGGTACTGCTGTAAAGGTTGGCACATGACTCACGGTTCTGTCC
>JAUIKP010000286.1 GCA_030430725.1 Nitrospiria bacterium | reverse complement strand
GGGCATGGGACAAGTGTTTACCGGTCACACCACGCCTTCGTCTATGGTGGGAAAAGTCCTGGCCTTTTTTATTATGTTATTTGCGGTTGTCGAAGCGGCCAACCAGTTGGGTTTTCATCAGGTGTCTCAACTTGTCACGATGTTTATCGAGTTTGGTGGCCAGGTGTTATTGGGCAGTGCCATCATTGCCATCGGGTTCTGGTTATCAAATCTCGCGTATGAAACCATTATTCGCATTCATGGAGCGAATTCGGGAGGAGTTGCGAATATTGCCCGATTCGCGATTCTGGGATTGGTGATCGCCATGGGTCTCCGAGCCATGGGGTTAGCCAATGAAATCGTTAATCTGGCTTTTGGGCTGACCCTTGGTGCGATTGCCGTGGCGGTGGCGTTATCCTTTGGTCTAGGAGGTCGGGAAGCCGCAGGCAAGCAAATGGAGCATTGGTTCAGTCAAGCCCGAGGCGAACGTCGAGGATAGGTCTTTTCCCCCCACGGCTGTTGTCCTGGCCGTGGGGGACATGTTTCGTTCAGCCGGGATGTGGTGCGAATGGGGATGGGGCGCATGGCCCTTCCCCCGTATCGGCCGTAACCGGGGGCCGGTGTTGTGGTTGATCCACTCCTCCAGGGTCACAGCAGCGTTGAGAGTGAACAGCACCACGGTGATGGTGGCTTTCAACAAGGCCAGCCGGTTTTCACACCATTGGAAGAAGAGTTAGCCACTCTTGAGAGTCAGTATGTAATTGGTCAGGTCGTTGAGCTGTTTCTCGTTAAGTGGAAATTTTGGCATGAAGGAACCGGGGGAAACGGATTGGGGATCCTTAAAGTGCTGAAGATGCCATTCCCTGTCGGGTCGTCGATCGGCGACAAAAGAAAGGTCTGGACCAACATTGACACCTTCTCCGTGAATACGATGACAGGTTTTGCAATTGAAATGTTCCACTAAAGCCATGCCTCGAACCACCGAGGGGTCACGTTTGGGAACCGCGTACAGATCACGGAGAGACACCAGAATCAAAAATCCCAATCCCGTTCCTAACACAATTGGGCGTGAGGACGGATTGCGGTCAGGGTTGCGATCCACGAAGGGCAGGAGCAGCAATCCGGTAAAAAAGAGCATGGGAAGAAGCCAGGTGGCCAGAGGCCCCCAGGCCCCTGGAGCGTATTTGAGCAGCTGATAAAAAAACAGGAAATACCATTCCGGGACGGGGACAAATGAATGGTCTGACGGATCGGCCCGATCAGCCAATGGGAATTCCATACTGATCGCCAATAGGGCCACGACACCAAATACTCCAAGCATGACCACCGCATCCAAGAAGACCTGCCGTGGGTAGAAGGTTTCACTCCCGGCTTTGGCTCTCGTTTCATCATGAGGGCCGGCGGGTCCCACCCGTCTGAGAATAAAGAGATGGAGCATGATTCCCACGGCAATGAGTACAGGAAGAAAAGCGACGTGAATGGCAAAAAAACGTGAAATCGTCAGGGCGCCGAGAGTTTCCCCACCACGAAGGGCTTTCACCAGAAAATCCCCGATCAGGGGAACGTTGCCAACCATGTTGATTCCCACCTGGGTCGCCCAATAGGCGTTTTGATCCCAAGGTAGCAAATATCCTGTGAATCCGAACGCCAGCATGATAGCGAGCAGGATGACGCCGACAATCCACATGAGTTCTCGAGGCCGTTTATAGGCACCGTCAAAAAAAACCTGCAACATGTGAAGCCCGATGGCGACCATGACGGCCGAAGCACCCCAATGATGCATGCCACGGATAAACCATCCGCCCCACACCTCATGTTGAATATACTGCACGGTGTCGTAGGCATGATCAGTGGCCGGTACGTAATACACCATGAGAAACATGCCGGTCAGTGCTTGTAAGACAAAAAGAAAAAGTGTGGCCGAGCCGAAGACATAGTTCCAGCTGGCACCTCCGGGAATCGGCTCGTCCAAGAGTGTTTGTTCCAGGGGCTTTAATTTGAGGCGCTGGTCGATCCACTGATAAAGACGTGAGGCCATGTTTAGAGTTCAACTTTCTTCGCCAGACCGGATTTATATTCCTCGTATTGGACCAGCAAGTCACCATTTTCGATTTTGGATGGCAGCGTGTCCAGAGGGCGTGGAGCGGGGCCGGCTTTAACGGTTCCATTAATGTCGTAGACGCTTCCATGGCAGGGGCACTTGAAGAGACGGTCCTGTTGGTCCCATCGATAACCACAACCTAAATGAGGACAGATGGGGGAAAATACCGTCACCTCTCCATTGGACTGTTTCACCGCCCACACGCCCTTGGTGGTGTGGCTTTCCTGCCATCCATCCTTTTCCGTCATGGTGTAATCCATCGCCTTGGGTTCACCGATCGGCAGCGCCTCGGTTTTCCCCAGTGATACCCATTCCTTGTTTCGTCGTTGGAGGGCAGGGGCGATAACGTATCCGATCAATGGGACGGCAAGGGAAATTCCAATAAGAGAAGAAATAAACACGGTGGATTTGACAAAGAATGAGCGGCGGGTTCCCACCGGGGTGGACAAGCCATCTTCCATAATTACGGTTCCTTTGAGAAAAGCGGACAAGTCGATGCCTGACGCACTTGAGGATCGCTTGCCTCATACCCTTGATATAAAAATGTCACGGTTCGGGATAAGAGCCGGAATAATGCGGCATTCAGATAATAGACCATTTGAAAAACGCCCCGGTGCAAGGCTAGCACAGAACTATAATTAGTCAAGATCAAAAAGGTTTATCCACAGGGTGAGTTTGGCGAGCCGGTAAATCTGAACGGCCTGACGCACCCCGTCAGCGCATCAACAATGTGAGAAAATTGTATCAGAAGTGATAAGTGTGTGTGCCGATCTTTTCGTCAGGGAAAATGGCTTTTCTTTCCAGCCTCAGAATACGGGGTTTGGCTTTCCGGTAATGGGTAGGATTGATGAGGTTGAACACGTTTGTGTGCTTTGAATGGGAAGGTGGCCGGCAATATGAGATCTGAGAGTTTCGCGTAGGGGGAATTTTCCCTGACTGGAGGAGTACTCATGGCCCAATTACAAGTCAAGGACTATTCCTCATAGCCCTTACAAGACCGGATGATGTTGGTTGGAACGTGAGAAAATAAAAAAAGGAATTACCAGTACCGGATCGCTCCGGTATCGATATGGATGAATCCCCGTCGGCCGTAATAGCCGACTCCACCCTTTCGAAGCTTCACCGCGGCGCGTCGAATGTTTGAAAGTCGAACGCCGGGAATCGAGAAATCCACTGCTTGTCCGACTGTATGTAAGCTGTTTGGCGCGGCCCCTCGACCAAGGCGAATCAACAATTTATTGTATGAGGGCGAACGGTAGGCAGAATAGACATGAATTTCCTTCCCCTGTCCAACTAACTTTTCTACCTGGTTCATATATTCCAGCAATTGAATATCCATCTGGCAGATTTTTTTGGAATGATGGCATCGCAGGAAATAGTTAATGTCTTTTAGGGCTTCCTGGTCATAGCGGCCGGATTGATTGCGATACGTTACCTGGAGTCGTTCGTCAGTGTGGGCGTTATAGAGGCGAAGCCGGCCTTCAGGCAGGGACTGGGCAGATGCAGATTCGGGAAACATCAGCCGGCTGCCAAGAATCAGCATGCCTGCAAGTGAGGACTTCAGAAAGAAGCGCCTGGACCAGAGTTCTTCCGCCTTCTGAGACATGGTGACACCCTCCGAACTTTGAATGGGGAGATATAGGGGGAAAATAAAACGACATGAAACACTGACTCTTTAACAAAATAGGATGATGAGGTCAACCAATAGAAGGAAATTTTTCAATCTTCCACTCATCCATTGTGGGTGAGTCCACAAAGGGAAAGAATGAAATCGGCCAGTCGTCCCTTTGTGGTTCACCCATGGTTTTGGCGAAATCGACCTGCACTGCTGTTCTTGCCGACGTTCTGCATATGGGAGTCAATCGTTAGCAGCCTATGGCCGACATCTTGAATCCGACATCGATGGGTGAAGTATGTTGGGTTGATGGGTGTCATGCCCTCAGTGTGTTTTTGTCCAAGCCCATGCTCACGGGACTCCAGTGCTTATCGGGTTGGATTCTTCTCTCGCGTTGGAAGTAATTTTTCGGAATTTCCTATCTGCTTTCAAATTGCCCTGATTTTCGAAGTCTCTCCCCTATGTTTGATCTCGTGAGTTGCAGAAGATCAGGTGGAGATCAGCTGTTCATTCTTGGCTCCAATCCCAATTTTCAACAAGTTGGTCGGGGGATTCCGATTATCTAAACAGATAAACAAGTTTAACAATCAGATACACCGCGAACGTTATGAAAGGAACGCCTGCGTCAGGTAAGCGGTAAGGAAAAGGTTGAAAGCAGTGGAATCCAAAGGGGATACGTCGGCACCACACTCGTCAACACACCACATGTCGGTTGGGAATAAGTCTTGCTGATGTCAATAAACGTAATGGGCCAATTATTCAATTTTCACGTACCCCGTAAAAGGTACGTCTTACTGTAAGGAGGAGTCGCTATGCCACAGGTTGAACCGAGCGTCATGCTCAACTCGATTATGGGGAAAATCTACAATGTGCTGACCAATGGGGATGACACCGTTCCTAAGTCGGAAGACAATTTTTTTAGTTGGTGCACACCGGGATTGGCTGTCGAACCTGATGATTTTGATTTTTTAACCCAAGGGTTAACAGGAGTGGTGAAAAAGAAAGCCCTAAAAGACATGGTGCTTGAAGGTGAGGGAGGAGAAGGGGAATCGACGCAGCCAGAACTGACTCCGGCCTTATTAGAAGGATTGCGTGCGCAAGATGCCAGCAAACAATATATGAATGCAGAAAGTTTCGCGCGGCTTGTCGATTTTGTTCCCGACCTGGCTGCGACCACGAATAATCAATTCGCGGCCATGAGTATCATGAACAATGAGGGATCGCTTTCCGAGCGCTTCGAGTACATCTTACGCATGAGTCAAATCATGGAAACCAAATTGGATGAAAAAACAAAAGAGAAAATTGAAAAATTCAGAGGGCTGCTCTCGACGACAAGGGTCAAAAAGAATCTTGTGACTGATGAAGAGGTCGAG
>JAUIKP010000285.1 GCA_030430725.1 Nitrospiria bacterium | reverse complement strand
CAACTACACGCGCGTGACTGGGAGACAATTGGATAATGCCACTGTCTTAGACTTTGGATGCGGCTATGGCCGCATCGCGCAATTGCTCTATTACTTCACTGCCGAGGAAAAAACCTTTGGTGTTGATCCACGGGAGCAGTCCATTGAGCTTTGCCGAAAGTCGGGACTCGGCACAAATTTCGCCGTATCCGAGTATTTGCCTACGTCCCTACCGGTTGGGGAGATAAAGTTTGACCTCATTTATGCCTTCTCTGTGTATACCCATTTGTCCCGTAGGGCGATGATAACTACGTTGAACACTTTGCGGAAATATATTGCGAATGATGGCCTGTTGGCCATGACCATACGTCCGGTCGAAAACTGGGAGCATGACCCGCATACATCACCCGAGCAGAAAGTGGCCTTAGCCGTTAAACATCGCGAGGAAGGCTTTGCCTTCAATCCCCACAACTGGGCGCCGATCGACGGTGACGTCACCTACGGGGATTCCTCAATGACTTTGGAATGGATTTCGGCCACCTTTCCCGACTGGACGATCAAAGCGACCGATCGGTGTTTGAGTGATCGTCTTCAGCGGTATGTCTTTCTGGTGCCGCGCTGACCGGGAAAGCCCCAGCGTTGGTGGTCGGGAAATGGAGCCCTATTTGTGAAGGAAAGTCGCAAGCTGGCAGGGGGAAACGCTTGCTTGCCTCAGCAGGGTATTCCTTGTATGCTCCTGCCTGAATTGCAGATTTTTCAGGATAAAGGATGAGTCTCATGGAGCTTCCAGAGGATATGCAGCAATGTCGTCAAGAGATCGACCGGCTTGATGACGACATTCTCAACATATTGAATGAGCGATCCCAATATGTCATTAAAATTGGGCATTTGAAAAAACAACAGGATTCGTCCGCCCATCTTCACACGCCTGGTCGGGAAGTTGCGATCGTGGAACGGTTGATGCGCAAGAATCCCGGGCCGTTTCCTAGTGAAGCGCTGCGTCATGTGTATCGGGAAATTATGTCGGCGTCCCTTTCTCTCGAGGGGACACAAACGGTCGCGTATCTAGGGCCACCTGCCACGTTTACGCATCTGGCTGCTATGAGGAAGTTTGGGGGATCGGCCGACTACGTGTCGGTCAATAGCATTAAGGAGGTGTTTGATGAAGTGGAACGGGGACGTATGCGGTTTGGCGTGGTCCCCATAGAAAATTCAACGGAAGGGGTGGTCAACCATACGTTAGATCTGTTCGTGGACTCACCCTTGTTGATTTATGGTGAAGTGATGCTGGAAGTTTCCCATCACTTTCTTTCGAAGGCGGAAAAATTAGAAGAAATCAAGACGGTCTATTCTCATCCGCATGCCCTTGCCCAATGCCGAAACTGGCTGGAAACCAATTTGCCTTCTGTGAATTTTGCGGAAGAGCCCAGTACGGCTCGGGCTGCTGAGCGGTGTGTGAATGATCCAACCGCAGGGGCCATTGCCTCCGAATTAGCCGCGGAGTTGTATGGTTTGAATGTTCTGCGATCACGAATTGAAGATAACATTAATAATTTCACCAGGTTCCTCATTTTATCCCAAAAGGGAGCTGAACCAACCGGTCGTGATAAAACGTCGATCATAGTCTCAGCAAAAGACCGGGTTGGAGCTTTATATGACCTGATCCGTCCGTTTTCATCTCACGGTATTAGTATGACCAAAATTGAATCACGGCCTACCAGACGAAAAGTCTGGGAATATCTGTTTTACATGGATTTGGAGGGACATCAGGACGATGACCGCCTGAAGAAAGCCTTGGAGGAAGTCAGGTCTCGTTGTTTGATGATGAAGGTACTGGGATCGTATTCTTCTCATCAGTAGAGTCTGGCCCAACCTATATGCCCTTGAAGGATGGAGGTCCGGAAGGGGATGGGGCAATAGATCGTTCTCGGTAGAATATGAATTTTTTGCGAATTTCCCCGTATGCGCACAAAAGAAAGAATGTAAGCCCATGCCATTGCGTGTCCATCCCACCATCGCCTCGTTAACCCCATATTCCCCAGGGAAACCTTTGGGCGAATTGGAGCGGGAACTGGGAATTACCCAGGCCATTAAACTGGCCTCCAATGAAAATCCTTGGGGTCCTTCGCCGAATGCTCTGCAGGTTCTAGCGGAGGCCTCAGCGTCGCTTCACCGGTATCCGGATGGCGGGGCTCACTACCTTCGGCAAGCGTTAGCCGAGCGGTGGAAGGTTTCCGATGATCAGGTTCTGGTGGGCAATGGGTCAGATGAAATCATCAGTCTTTTGGTTCGCGCATTTCTCTCTCCTGGTGATGAAGCGGTCATGGCCGATCTGACGTTTGTAATGTACAAGCTCTCTGTGTTGGGAGGGCATGGTGTGCCGGTAGAAGTCCCCTTGAAAAATTGGGTCCATGATATGGCGGCTATGGTTGACGCGGTCACCGACCGCACGCGACTCTTTTTCCTCTGCAATCCGAATAATCCCACGGGCACCATGCTGACGGCACGGGAAATCGATGGCTTCCTCTCCCGACTTCCCGATGATGTGGTCGTCGTATTCGATGAGGCGTACTATGAATACGTCCGACATCCCGATTTCCCGGACAGCTTGCAGTATGTTCGTGACGGGCGGCCGGTTGTGGTACTACGGACGTTTTCAAAAATTTATGGATTGGCAGGGTTGCGCGTGGGGTATGGGTGTACGACCAAAGAAATCGCCGGATATGTGAATCGTGTTCGTCCCCCTTTCAACGTGAATAGCTTGGCTCAAGAAGCCGCACGAGCAGCCCTGTCCGATGACGATCATGTGGCTAAAAGCCGGGCCATGAATGAAGCCGAAATGACGTTTCTGCAAGAGAGGCTGATCGCCATGGGCTTAGAGTCCGTTCCCAGTCAAGCCAACTTTTTGTATTTCAATGTAGGGATTGATGGAAGGCGTGCGTTTGACGCGTTGCTTCGGGAAGGCGTCATTGTTCGGCATATTCGTGGGCCCATGCTTCGAGTGACCATTGGACAACCGATCGAAAATCGGCGCTTTCTTGAATCGTTAACCCGAGTGCTCTCCGCCCTGTCCTAGCGCAAGGATTCTGATTCATTTAATGGTTATCGTCTTAAAACCCGAAGCCACAGAGCAGAATGTTGATCACTTAATTGATCGTCTTCGTTCGTTAGGGATGGTCACGCAAATCACGAAGGGAAAAGAACGGACCATTGTAGCGGTGCTTGGCGATGACCGGGTGTTGCAAGGGCAACCCTTGAGCGTGTTTCCCGGTGTGGAAAGTGTGACTCCGATCCTAGCTCCCTGGAAGTTAGTGAGCCGTGAATTTCAAAAACACGATTCCGTCATCGACGTGGCCGGGGTGAAAGTCGGGGGAAGTCGGATCGTGATTATGGCCGGTCCTTGCGCGGTGGAGAAATTAGAAATTACGGTGGGCATCGCTCAAGAAGTGGCTAGAGCCGGTGCCACCATTTTGCGTGGCGGCGCGTATAAGCCTCGTACATCGCCCTATTCTTTTCAAGGGTTGGGACAGGAAGGATTGGAGTTTTTGGCTGAGGCTAGGAGACAAACAGGCCTTCCGGTAGTGAGTGAAATTTTGGATGCTCGTGATCTCGGACATTTTTTGGAAAAAGCGGATGTGATCCAAGTTGGTGCCCGCAATATGCAAAATTTTGAACTGTTAAAAGAGGTTGGCGCCTATGACAAACCCGTTTTGTTGAAACGGGGGCTGTCGGCCACGATTAAAGAGGTACTCTTATCCGCAGAATATATTATGTCCCGGGGCAATCGGAATGTCATGCTGTGTGAAAGGGGAATTCGCACCTTTGAGCCTCAGTATCGCAATACGCTCGATTTAAGTGCGGTGCCCACCCTGAAAGAAATGACGCATTTGCCCGTTATTGTTGATCCAAGTCACGCAACCGGAAATTGGAAGCTTGTGGCCCCTATGGCCAAAGCTGCCATTGCGGCTGGAGCTGACGGTTTGTTGATTGAGGTCCATTCTAATCCGGAATGTGCCCTGTGCGACGGAGAGGAATCGCTGAAGCCCAGCCGGTTTACCGAACTCATGAATGATTTACAAAAGGTGGCGCAGGCTGTCGGCCGGGAACTTTGATTGTTCTCTTGTGATTCCGACACTTTAGTCTTCCATCATGTCGACTTCCCATTCAGAACCGCTGTTCCGGCATGTGACCATTATCGGGATAGGCCTGCTTGGCGGCTCTCTCGGCCTTGCCTTGAAGGAACAGGCCTTAGCCAAAACGGTCGTGGGGATCGGTCGTCGACAAGAAAACCTCGAACTAGCCGTTCGAATGGGTGCCATCGATCAATTTGCCTTGGAGCCGCATCGGGCGGTAAGCCAATCGGATTTAATTGTCCTGGCCACTCCTGTAGAGACGTATCTCTCGCAAATCGACCTGTGGGGAAAGGATCTGGCCCCGTGCGCTATCGTAAGTGATGTAGGGAGCGTGAAGGGCCAACTGGTCTCAAAAATTGAAGCCCGTCTGCCTCCCTCGACGTTTTTTGTCGGTGCCCATCCGATTGCCGGAAAAGAAAAATCTGGAGTGGCGTATGCCGATTCGCATTTGTTTCAGGGCGCCAGATGTATTCTGACTCCGACTATTCATACCAATCCCCAGGCTCTGGAAAGGGTTCGTCATCTTTGGGAAACTGTCGGATCTGTGGTGGCATCGATGGATCCCATGGACCATGATTGGGTCTTCGGTGCGGTGAGTCATCTGCCACATATCGTGGCGTTTTCTCTCATGCACACCTTGGAGGCGTTGCAAGGACGAACATCCCAGCCGGCGGATTTGCTGAATTTCTCTGGGGGAGGTTTACGCGATACCACGAGGATTGCGGCCAGCTCGCCTGAAATGTGGCGGGATATTTGTGTCGCCAATCATGCGAATTTGGTGGAGATGGTTGACCGGTATATGCAACAGCTACAAGATTTCCGGGAGTTATTGAACAAACGGGATGCACCTGGATTATACCAGGCGATTGCCCGGGCCAAAGCCTCACGAGAACGGTTGATATGAGTCAGTTCACCATTTCTCCGACCAAAATACCCCTTCGTGGCAGCATGTCGGTTCCTGGGGA
>JAUIKP010000284.1 GCA_030430725.1 Nitrospiria bacterium | reverse complement strand
AAAAAAGAAAGGAGGAAATATGCTGAATATCAAGCGAAAAATCGTCACGGATGAAACGAAGCGGCCGGTGGCCGTGTTGATTGATTATGAAGATTGGGAAAAAATTGAAAAACTATTACAAGAGCAAAAATTTGCCACGTCCGCTCCATCCATTTCCCAATTTGCAGGGGTGCTTCGGCTGACGGAGGTGTCGTTAGCGTATCAACAGCGTATTCGCCAGGAATCGGGATGACGACGCTGGAGCAGGGACGGTTTTTTTTTGATACCAATTCGGCATTGTATTTTATGGGCAATACATTAGCTGAGGATCTTCCTATCGGCTCGTACCATATTTCGGTCATTTCCGAAATTGAATTGCTCTCCCATCAAAATCTTAAAGGGTACGAAGCCCGGTTTGTCATTTAGAAATTTGTCCGGCTCCGAATGTGTGAGGGTCCTGATGGAGTTGGAATTGCCGGCGGCGAGTAGGTCGGCCGAGACGAGCCCGACAATTTTGATCCTTTATGCAGGGGCCTGGTCGGTGGACACGAGCTGACTGAAACATTATGGGGGAATTCTGGCCTCGCCATCTTTCGGGTTTCAGACGGTAGCCTCCATACGCCCGAGAAGTTTGAATTTCGATGATCTTCGATGGGTTGGATGAAAGGTCGTTCGGTTTGAAGGGGAACCTCCTGATGTCAAAATCAATTCTAACATCCGTACCACCATAGATTGAATCCCGGAGTGGTTCCTCGACTCACATGGCGCGTTCAAAAAAAAACAGATTAGGATCAACAATATCCCAGTATGAATTTTCACTCCTTTAAAAAAAAACTAAAAAATTATATGTTTTAGAAAAGATCAAGGAACGGATAAAATTTGCCATAAGACGGGCTTCTTGGCGGAAGATGTTTGAAGACCGTCCAGATAATCGACGGCGCATTGTGCATGGGTGGCGGCGATCCTATCCGGGCCCGTTAGGCGATGAAGGCGGTCAACACACTCTTGATGCGGCGCGATGCTCGAATTATCCAACCGTGGACTTCGCGCTTCAATCCCTCAGCTCTGGAGACAGGTTATAATGAAGGCTACGTACCAGGCGTAAGGCAAGGAAAGTGGAGATATTTAAGTCTTAAATTCCATTCCAAATAAACTCATCGGTTCCATACTGGTTTGTCCCATATATAATTTCGTAATCAGCTCCAAGCTTATTCAAGATTTCTTCAGCTTGCAGACTGTCTTCATATACACCTTGCAAGTGCCAAGGATTACGTCTTAGCACTGCCCAACCACGAATCCCTCCGGGGTTAATGGGATCTATAGTAGGAACCCATCCTTTAAAAAACTCCAATGGTTGAAACCAAAATGAATATCCCACCCCGTCACCCTCACTGGTGGGATCAATACCGGAACTCACTAGGCCAATGACCTGGCCGTCCTCATTGAAAATTGGTCCTCCACTCATTCCACCAGGCCAATTGCATGAAACCTCAAATAAAGGCCATGGTTTGGTAATATCGCGCCCTGTAGGGAATAGTTTTGTTATTTCACCCACCGCTCCGTACATTTTTTCAGTTAATATCAGCACACCTTCTGCAGGGACATCTTTGATATCCATGACATTCGGATAGCCAATGGCCATGACTCTATCGCCAATTTTAGGCCGTGAACCACTAATCTTTAAGGGCAAAAAATCTGTAAAATCCTTTACCCGTTGATTTGAAGGATCAAAGCGAAACTTAACGCAATCGAAAATATTTTTATTGTTAGTGTGTCCATGTAATCGACCAATAGGATCGCTAACTTCCCCTCTATAGTAATCAACATGATCAATGATGACAAAGCAATCTTTAGTAATAGGCAGCCGGCCGTAAACCAGCCCGGGGCTCATCATTCCAAAAACAGTTCCTAACTGACGATCAATAATTTGTCTTTTCTCGGGACACTCAAGCACATGATAGGCTGTTAAAAAAGTACCAAAAGGATCCGCGCGGAAAGAGGTTCCCAGCCCAGAAATCAGATGTGTTTCTCGATTAATTGTAAATAAAGGCACAATGCTTCTCCGAAGGCCGAAGGAATCCTGTATCCGAAAAAATCTTTCATTTTTTTTGCTAGATGGCAATGCTGGAAAAGACATTAAGGGATTCCAATTTCGTAAAATAAGGATCCGGAAAGCTGGTTCTGCCAGGCCCATTGCTTGGTGATACGTTCATATTTTACCTTGCTAACCTTTATTTTTCTCAAGAATCAAATCAGAAAGTTTTGTATTTCAGGGATAACTCACTTTTAGGGAATGGACGGGCTAGGAGTGTTTGTCAAACACATTCAATAGGACCATCGCTGCTGGTGTTTCCCGATTATTGTAAAAATGCATACGGAATGTGCTGTGTAATTGCGGTTTCATTTCATGACAGTGGGCGGAGTTATTGAGCCTTTGCTTAAAACATCTGATCGGTGATTTAAAAATTATAAAACTGAAACTATAACATGTCGGTGAAATATCCATTCATGATGAAAGCATGATCAGAATTCACAAGCACCCTCGTCGCTCCTTTATGGGAGCATGAAGCGGACATAACCGTGAATTTGTGATGACCATCATTCCTGGCTGTGTGGAAGAGGGTTTTTTGAGGAAGCTTGCCGGCTATCTGCTGCCCGGTGCTCGTGGCGAATTCTCGCCTCGGCAACATTCATGTAACTCAAAATGCCTACCGGTCGGGATTGATGATCCAGCACTGGGGCCTGTTTCACATCTTTCATGTACAACACCCGTAAGGCTTCGCGCACGGCCTGTCCTTCACGGAGAGTGACGACCTCATGTTTGGCGATGGTGTTGACGGACTCCCCGAAATCATGTCCATGAGTCATGGCCCGATAGACATCCGTCTTTGTCAAAAGGCCGGTCAATTTTCCATCTGCATCCACGATGGGCAACAAGGTCTGCGAACAATTCCCAAAAGCCAGGATCGCTTCATTGATCGTGGCGGTTTTCGGAAGACACCGTGGGGATTGTTTCATCACCGCTTCGACGGGAGAGGAGAGGAATTCTTTCGTCCACC
This sequence comes from Nitrospiria bacterium, assembly GCA_030430725.1. GTDB lineage: Bacteria > Nitrospirota > Nitrospiria > Nitrospirales > UBA8639 > Nitrospira_E. The sequence continues at coordinate 2,047 of JAUIKP010000284.1, read as the reverse complement.
GTGCTTCGCCCAAGACGTCTTCTTGAGGTCCCCGTTGCGCGGTGTAGCGGAGAATGCTGCTTAGACTTTGGAAGCTCCCGACGAACGACTTGAACTCCTTCGAATTAAATACCATGAGCGTGGCGGCCGATTTGGCAGTCACCGTGACGCGTCGCACCATACCATATAAAAATGAACCCTCTCCAAAATGGTCTCCCGGAATCAATTCGTCACGCCAGAGCACTTCCCCATTCTCATGGTATCGGACGGCTTCCAGTGATCCTTCTTCAACAATATAGAAGGCCGAGCCTTGTTCCCCCTGATGAAAAATCACATCGCCTGGTTCCACATGCATCCGGGCGATTTTTTGTGTTTTTTTCAGGTCCAGGTAATTCAGATCCGGCGGGAAAAAGAGTTCAAAGGTCCAATCGACCATGACCCGCAGCTTGCGGTCGAGTCCGGGCAATTTCAACAAATGAATCGTTCTGGTCAACCACCATGCCAGAAAACCACTAAACTGAAAACCAAAGATCGAGCAGACGCCCTTATGATGTCCGATCGTCGCCATCTGCCCCAGCGTTTTGTGCCTGAATGGTCGAAGGGTATGGCCAGAAGACGATACGGCGATGTTCTCGGCCGCATGCCGCCCAAGTTGTATGGCGAATTGTGCCGTCGGCGGACATTGATTCCCATATCCATCGGGGTTTGCCGCTCCATCACCGATGCCCCAGACATGGGTATATCCCTTGAGGCGCAGAAAGTCGTCCGTGATGAGCCATCCCTTGGCATACTCCGCTGACAATTCTGTGAGGACCGGATTCGGGGCGTTGCCAATCGTACAAATCGGGTTATGCGATTCGAGACGGGCGCCATCACTTAAACGGATATAGCCTGCGCTGACAGAGGATGCCCGTTGGTTCAGCAACACCGTCATGCCACGTGATTCGAGAGACTGTTGAGCGAAACGTCCGAGATTTTCGTCCAGCTCCGGAAGTAAATGCGGTCCGGAATGCACCAGGGTGACTCTTAGCTCCGACGGGTCAAATGAGGGATAAAATCGTCTGGCATCTTGTAACAAATCAAGAATTTCACCAGCGGTTTCGACACCGCTATATCCACCACCCACGACCACGAAATGGAGAAGAGATCGCCGGATATCCGGGTTCGGCTCAAGATCCGCCTCTTCAAGGCGCTTAATAATGTGTTCCCGAATTCCCAGCGCATCAGCCAGCGTTTTTAAAAATAATCCGTGCTCCATCATGCCCGGTATCGCACGGAGATTGGTGCTGCTTCCCAACGCAATAACCAGGTGTTCTGCTTCGATGGGGGCGAGTCTCCTCCCCTCATTGGCATGGAATTCGACCCGTCGATGCTGAAGATCGATCGTCGTGACTTCGGCACGTTGCACCATGCAGCGTCGCAACGCCAATCGAATAGGGTTCATGACATGGCGCGGTTCGATTCCTGCTCCGATCACTTCCGAAAGAAAGGGTTGATAGACGAAATAATTTTCTGCACTGACCAGAAGGACGCGTTTGGCCGTGTCTTTCCCCCAAAGTTTTTCGAGTCGACGGGCGCAGGCCAGACCCGCAAAGCCTCCCCCCAGAATGACGACTTCCCATTTGTTTAGCATACGCTTAATGCCTTTTTCCCATTGTTCAGAGGTAGAAATGACAGCAGGGTGATGAGCCTGAAGCAGGCTCATCACGGATTGCATGGCTTCCGATCACATGATTCCCGATTTTATCATGCTTTTTACACCTAATTCTCCTTTAACAGAACTAGGAGATTCCCTGGTTTTGCATGTGTCGGTCCCTGTGATCACCATCACCCGTCCGTATACACTCTTCCCGAAGGAGATTTGACTGCTGCTTGCCCGGCCTTCGCCGAACCAGCTAGATTTTCTCAATGAGGACCGTATTCATGGTACACGGACAAACGAGTCCTGCGTCGTGAGAGATCGGACAACGCCTTGAGTGCGGCTTCTCGTCTGCCGATTCTGTTGCCGCTGGAGTCGGGCGATTTACGACCATACCGACGGAAAGGAAATGTGGCATGTCAATTGAAC
>JAUIKP010000283.1 GCA_030430725.1 Nitrospiria bacterium | reverse complement strand
GGTCGGACTTTTCCGCCTATGGTTTCCCAAATGATTAAAGTAGGAGAATCAACCGGTTCCATTGACGTTATGCTGGAAAAAATTGCGGATCTTTTTGAGCAGGAGGTCGATCGAACGGTGGCCACTTTAACGTCGGTGTTGGAGCCCTGTATTATCTTAGTTGTGGGTTGTGGGATTGCCCTTGTGGTTGTGGCCATGTATCTTCCCATTTTTTCTATGGGTTCAGTCATCGGGTGAGTCTGGGGACTTTTCGTTTTTGAGTGGGAGTGTTATGTCAATGACCGAAATCGTGGTGCGGGCACCGGCCAAAGTGAATCTGTTGATTCGGGTCTTGGATCGATTACCCAACGGGTATCATAATTTGTGGTCTCTCATGCATACGGTCGATGTCTTTGACCTTCTCCGAATTAGGCTTAACCCTGACCGGGAGGGTCTCGCTTTGACTTGTGGAGATGCCCCGTTGCCCTTGGATAAGGGCAACTTGGTTTATAGGGCGGCTGAATTGGTCCTTCAGCGTTCTGAAAAGAGTGTCGGGGTTGATATTGAGCTTAATAAAATCATTCCCATGTCGGCTGGGTTGGGAGGTGGGAGTAGTGATGCCGCTGCCACTCTGTATGGCCTTACTCATTTGTTGGGGTTAAATTGGACGTTATCTGACTTGTGTGAGGCGGGGGCAACACTTGGAAGTGATATTCCATTTTTTTTTAGAGCACCTTGTGCAGTGGTTCAGGGGTGGGGCCAGGAGGTGGCGCCCTGTTATCTCAAAGGTGAACGGTGGGTGGTTCTCATCAACCCAGGCTTTCAGATTCAGACAAAGTGGGCATATAAACAGCTGGCTTCCCAACGGGAGACCGTCAGGCCTTTAAGTGAATTTACTGAGAGAGTAGGTCGTGAATTGAGCATTTCTTGGGAGGAAGTGATCGGGATAATGGAGAATGATTTTGAACCTCCGTTGTTTCCGTTTTATCCGATTTTGGGATTCATTAAAGACACTTTGCTTTCCTTTGGGGCTCAAGCCGCACTATTATCGGGTAGTGGAGCTACCGTGTTTGGGATTTTCCGCACTCAGGAAGAGGCCCGGCAGGCTTCTACCCGGTTGCGCCGTGATACAAGCTGGACAATCTTTGATACCCCGATGGGTTCGACTGCTTTACCTCATGATCCTTTCCCTGTTGGTTCTCCTTCTCACATTTCCAAAGTGTGAATGCAGTGATTTGAGTTGACAAGCCGCCAATACTAGAATTACCTTTGCTCTGCTTTTTTCCTGAATATCTGTTACGGTTCAGGTTGACCCAGGCACGTTGAGACTATCGCCATGCTCCGAGATTTAAAATTGATCACAGGAAACTCCAACCAAGCGTTGGCCAGAGAAATTGCCCAGTACATTGGGCAGGATTTGAGTCAGGCAACGGTTACCACATTTAGTGATGGAGAGATCAGAGTTAGAATTGATGAGAATGTGCGGGGAGGCGATGTTTTTCTGATTCAATCCTGCTGCCATCCGGTGAATACTTCGATTATGGAATTGTTGCTCCTGATCGATGCGGTCAAACGATCATCGGCTTCCAGGATCACGGCAGTGATCCCTTATTACGGATATGGCAGGCAAGATCGAAAAGATCAACCCCGAGTGCCTATTAGTGCCAAATTAATTGCGGACTTGATCACGGCTGCTGGCGCGAATCGGATTTTGACAATGGATCTTCATGCCGGACCGATTCAAGGATTCTTTAATATCCCCGTTGATCACCTTTATGCCATGCCTGTGTTGTTGGACTACATTAAAAAGCAAAATGTTTCTGATTTGGTGATCGTTTCCCCTGATGCGGGAGGGGTTGAGCGAGCGAGAGCGTTTGCCAAACGACTGAATTCCTCTCTCGCGATTATTGATAAGAGGCGAGAATCGCCGAATCAGGCTGAAGTGATGAATATTATTGGTGATGTTCAGGATAAGCATGCCTTATTGTTTGATGACATGATTGATACGGCCGGAACTATTGTCCAAACGGCTCAAACCTGTATGGATAATGGAGCTTTGTCGGCTTGGGCTGGGAGTACCCATGCAGTCCTGTCGGGTCCGGCGCTGGAGAGATTGCAATCGTCTTGTCTCCGTGAGGTCATGGTGACGAACACCATTCCTTTAAATGGGAAGGATCAGCAATGTCCAAAATTGAAGACCCTCACTGTTGCTCCGTTATTGGGTGAGGCGATTTTGAGGATTCATCGTGAAGAGTCGGTGACATCCTTGTTTGTATAGATTAGCTAACTGTTCATTCACTCTCATTTAGAAAAGGGCAAGACAATGAAATATGAACTTGAGGTTGAAAAACGGGATCAAGCTGGAAAAGGCGTGGCGCGGCAACTACGGCGACAAGGGAAAATTCCTGGAGTGCTTTACGGAGGGGGGAAATCTGAATTTGTGGCCATGGACTATAAGACTGCCCGCAATCTGGTGATTTCTCAGGTTGGCCACACTGGTTTGCTGACTGTTCGGATTTCCGGGGGGCAAGAACGGATCGCCGTCCTTCAAGACCACCAAATTGATCCTATTACGGGAGCAATTCTGCATGTGGACCTCTTTGAAGTCTCGATGAAAAAGGCCATTCGTGTAAAAGTTCCCGTAACGATTATCGGAGAAGTCCCAGTTGGTGTGAAAGAGGGAGGTATTTTGCATCAGGTGATGCGTGAACTTCACATTGAGTGTTTGCCGGCCCAAATTCCGGATCATATTGAAATCGATGCATCAGGATTCGGGATTGGTGATGGTATGCATGTGAAGGAAGTTAGAGTCCCGACAGGTCTCAAGATTTTGGATGACGAGGATCTTATGGTTGCCCATGTTGCCACGAAGATGTCTGAAGCGAAGTTAGAGTCTCTTTTGGCTCGCGAGGTGGCTGAAGGTGTCGCTCCTGTTGCCACTGCAGAAAAAGGGACAGAGGCGTCTGCCACCGGAGGGGCAGTGGCCGCTTCAGATAAATCGAAGGAAGGCAAAAAGTAACCCTTGCATGTGGTGGTGGGACTCGGAAATCCAGGAGAGTTCTACAAAAACACGCGACACAACCTGGGCTGGATGGTTCTTGAGCAGGCGGCAGCTCGGTGGGGCATTAGTTGGGCCAAGCAGGAGGCTGGGTTTTTAGGGAAAGGCGAGGTTAAGGGCCATCCGGTTTTGCTTCTTCTTCCCCTTGTGTGGATGAACCAGGCAGGGATTGCGGTTCAGTCTGTTCTTCAAAAGTTGTCTTCCCATTCGCCTGATCTTATTGTGGTCCACGATGATCTGGACCTGTCCCTGGGAGTGATCAGGATAAAAACCCGAGGTGGCGCTGGAGGCCATAATGGTCTGCGGTCGGTTTTATCTTGTTTAGATACAGAAGAATTTTCCAGGGTCAAGGTTGGCATAGGACGTCCTCAGGGTAATGAGAACCTTGCGGATTTTGTGCTTTCACCTTTTCTCTCAGAAGAGTGGGAGCAGGTTGTCTCAATTCTTCCGAAAGCGGCTGATGCGTTGGAATGTCTTATTTGTGAGGGGCCGGGTATTGCCATGAACCGATTTCATGTTCGGTCCTCTGAGCCGGGTCTGTAAAATTTCGTTTATTGCCCATTCTGCCTGCCAGGAGCGGATCCACCCATCCCGTTAAATTATCGGGGTTTAGCTGAGCCAGGCTATTTCATTACTCGGTTCTTTGCATTAGGAAAATGACCTCGGTGCTTCAAAAAGTTTTGCGTGTAAACGGACCTAATTTCGCCGACATTAATTAGCATGCGTGAGGGCATTGTGAGGGAATGAAGGGGCGAGTAGATTTTCGACTATCTATAAGGGGTCATCTTTTCGATCATGACCTGTAAACCGTTTTGGGTGGGATATTTTAATGCGACCGTCTGCCGCTTGTTTTTAACGCCTAAGCAGTTCATCTTCACTGAGAAAGAATGGCAGGATCTTTACCTGAGAGGAGTTTGACACTCCAATTTACCCTATGGTAGCTTGTGTCCCCTTTTGTGATACAACACGATTGCTCTGCCTGAAACTAGAAAAATATTGTCAGAGGGAAAGGTTACGTATGAAGCTGTATGAATCACTGTGTATTCTTCGTCCTGTTCAAGCGGAAACAGAAAATGAGCGAGTGATTGAAAAAATGAAGGAAGTTCTGAGTCAGGCTGGAGCCAATATTTTAAAGTTGGATAATAGCGGGAAAAAGAAGCTGGCCTATGATATTCAACATGAGCGGAAGGGTACATATATTACGATTCAATTTGAAGGCCCACCTACGGTCGTCTTTGAGTTGGAGCGCTTTCAGCGCATGGAAGATCAGGTGATGAAGTTTATGACGGTACGGCTGAACCCAGCTGATTTGGTAACGGTAGGTGAAGCGAGTGCGGAGGATGCAGAAGATGGTGGGATTCAATAAAGTCATATTGATTGGAAATCTGACTAGAGATCCCGAGCTTCGTTATACACCAAGCGGCACACCTGTGGTTAATTTCCCGTTAGCGGTCAACCGTCGATATCGTCAGGCCGATGATCAAAAAGAAGAGGTGTGCTATGTTGATATTGTCGTGTTCGGGCGACAGGCTGAACATTGTGGTCAGTACCTCAATAAAGGTGACGGAGCCATCGTTGATGGTCGTCTACAACAACGGCGGTGGGAAACGGACGACGGGCAGAAGAGAAGCAAACATGAAATCGTTGCTCAAACAGTAACGTTCTTGCCGAAAAAGTCCTCCTCGGGTACCTCTGGCTCAGGAATGAGTGAGGAGTCTACCTATGATTCAGAAGAATATTATCCAGACCCCATGCCCTAAATTTTAGCCTAGGAGAGTTTTTTGTGGAAAAAGGACGATTGTTTCAGCGGAAAAGAGTATGCCGCTTTTGCTTCGATAAGACGCCATTGGATTACAAGGATGCAAATCTATTGAGGAATTTTCTCACTGAACGGGGACGAATTATTCCTCGTCGGACCTCGGGAAATTGCTTGCGGCATCAAAGAAAATTAACCCAAGCGATAAAGCGTGCCAGGCATGTGGCTATCCTTTCATTTGCAGAAGAGCACTGAGCTCACCAATATCCTTCAGCAATGGGGCAGTAGGGTAGGTGAGGTTGCTAA
>JAUIKP010000282.1 GCA_030430725.1 Nitrospiria bacterium | reverse complement strand
CAAAGAAAGTCCTTGCCGATGGATGGGTTTTGGTGATTTTTTGTTCTCAGCTGTCCGAGTCGTGAAAGCGATACAAGCTTCTTGCAAGAGGAAGTCGTCAAAAAAACAAGCCCACGGGGAATGTCTCCCCGTGGGTTTAATGGTGTGTGGTTTCTTTCCGTTATTAAAATTCGATGTGTAAGTTTTTCCTTGAGACGTGATGTTCCTTGTTTACTCGTAGTCTTCGTTTAATGATCGTAGGAATGCCGTTAGGGCCGGGATGTCTTCTTGAATTAAGGCAATGTTTTTCAGTTCGGAGTCACCATTGCGAAGCATTCCCTTTCGCGCTAAATCCGAATTGAGAATATACCCTTGAATCACATCTTTCAGGGTATCGGTGATGCCGGCGTGACTATAAGGAGCCGAATGACTCAAATCCCGGAGGCCGGGAGTTTTGAAAGCGCCAATAGCTCTCGGGAGGAGCCGATCTGGTCGACAGGCCTGGAAGCCACGAAATACTCCAAAGTGTTCATTGAGGGCGTCCTCGCAGAGGATTGACCAAATGGGTAGCTGAGATTCGGGGAAATCAGGATTCCAGAAAATGTTCCAAATTCCCAGATCGGTCCATTGGGCGTTATCCGGCGAGGGAATCGCGCGGAATGGTTCTTGTGCATGAGGATGCTTTGCTGTGGCGGGCAGGTAGGCTTCGATATTACTATTTCGTTGATGCAATGTGGGTATTTCCAGCATGGAAAACGATTCGGGTCCGTGGATCCGTTCATACTCCGTTTGGGCAATTCCCGTGTTGTGAAAACGGAAGTCGGTAAAATTTGGTGGCGTATGACATGCAATACAATTCCCAATTCCCCCTTTGGCTTGGTCGCTGGGCCGAATGTGATGGGCTTTATGACGATGCTTGTGTCGACCCGGTTGGGTGAAAAAGATTTTCAGCCCTGCCAATTCTTCAGGCCCAAACGTGAACGGTTGGTCATGGAATTGAAACTGGCCATCTGCCGTATGGGGATTCTTCTCAACGAATTGCAGAGTCGGGCCATCGGAAGAAGAGGTTGAAGGCCATCGGGAGTAATTGTCCGGATCGTATGATTCGAGAAATTGAATCTGTTTGAGCAATCGACGGGAATATGACTTGGGAGATTCCCACTTATCAGGTTGACGGGGCAAATCGTTGATTTCAAGAAAGACGTCATAGGGAGAAAGATTGAAACTTCCCTCCTCGTCCTGTGAGAAGAGGAGTTGGTCCGTATAGGCGGCGATGAGTTGTGAAACGGCCTGGACAAGTTGTCGGTCGGTGGCTTGAGAGACCTCCACGCGGAAATCTTCAGGGATCAGAAATTCCGGGGGAATAGATGGATCGGTTCCGGTGAACATGACCCGATAGGACAACCCGCCAAACTCCTGCGCCAGATCTCCGGCCCCCGAGTCTTCTCGAATAATTCTGGCAATATGTGAGATGGCGGTTTCCTGTTCGTCGGGAAGCCATCCAAAGTTCCGTCCGGTGAGTGTGTCTTTAACCAAACCTACCATCGTCGGGAACTCAGCATCGGCATGAAGAAAAAACATTGGTCGAGGAAGAGCGGCATTAACAAGCGGTGGCGCGTTTCGGACCGCGGTGAGTTTTCCATCTTCTCGGGCTGGAATAGGACTCCGTCGAGCAAAATCCGAATAGGTATTCATTCCGTAGTTGGGAATATCGAGAAGTTCGTCGACAAAGTGGCAGCTCCGGCAGTTCATCGATTGACCGGTAAACGGGCCATCCGCAAATTGGTCGGGTGGGAGTTTGGCATTCCTCACCTTGTCGAGGGCGGAATCACCTTGCGTCAAGGGATCATTCACATCGCCCCCGTTATCCAGAAAAATTTTGAAAAATTGAGCAAATCGGGTTTCCAGGAACAACCGTTCACCGTTGGTGATTTCCGGAGGATCAGCTTCTTCGGCTTCCTGGGCGAACACCAGAGGTTCGTTGACGAAAAAGGATAGAGTTGAGGTGAGTACGGCAATACCAAAGACCTGAGCGAAAGAGAAACAAATAGATTTTTTGATGTTCACGGGGGCACCTCGCTTTAAAATGAAAGAATGAATGGTCGGAGAAATCCTCTTTGATCTCCCTTATGGATTAATGGTGAACGTAACCTCACGCGTCCTGTGTTGAGGCAGAGCGAGGCGAGGGGGGCAGGAGGAGGCCCACCCCCTCGCCTACATGAGGATGAATGTAAGGGTATTCATCCTCGGGATATATGAAGAATCAGGGCATGGCATTCCTTGGTCACAAAAAAAGCCCATGAGCATACACTGGTAGCTCATGGGCTCTGGACTCTAAAAGTCTCGGGCCTTAGGAATATGGTGAGACGTACTTAGTCGTCAGACGCTGGCATTATTAATGTCCCTATTTGAAATCGCATTTCATTTAGGAGTACGAAAAACATTTTGAAAAGTCTGCTGTTAAATGGCAGATCATCAGGCAATACATTGAGCCACACTCGGGCAACATCTGGGAATTGAGTCAATGCAAAGGTCAGAATTTATGGCTTTTGAGCCAAAAACCAGCCTTTGCTGTTCATGCATTTCGCCAAGGCCTCATCAGTGATTCCTTGGCTGAAGGGGTTCAATGAGGTCCCGGAATGAACGTCATCGATCAGGATGCCACGACATGAGCGCAGATCCTGCTCGAATTCCTCCTTACCTGCGTCTGGCTTTGCCCAATACAAATCTGAGGCACAGGCCGAAAGAAAGAGGGAAAAGAGGCTGATGCCTACCCATGTCCCATAGCCATGGTGGGGAGGCCTTGACCTGGCCGAGGTGCGATGTGAACGATGAGTCTGCACCCTTCTCATGAAAGCCTGGTCGTCTGAATCGATTGAGTGAGGAGGGTCTTGTCGCATGCCATTCATAAGATCACGCATTCATTTCAAGCCAACGGGGTGGTCGAAGCAACCTCCGTCTCGGCATGGGTCCGGATACAGAATATTCTTCTGATTGGAGAAAGGACATAAGTTAATCATCCGAATCCGGCATCATAAAGGCGGATTTCTGCCACCACATTTCATACATGGGGATGACGAACATGATGAGAAATCCTACGACCATCAGGATGTCTCCGGTCAACATGGTAATGGTAAAGAGGGGAGATACATACGCAATCAGCCAAGGGGAAATCAAATCCAGGGTGACCCCGACAAAGGCCATCCATGTCGTAACCACTTTTAGTGTGGGGCTGACCATTGTGAGATAGAGCACATGGACCAAAATCATGAATGTGACCGGCATGGTAAACAGATGAAAATGTGTAGTCTCGGCCAGTTGACCAAACGGCATTGGTTCACCAAATGTCGCATCAGACCCACGGTAATGTTCGGCAAGACCTTTAAGACTTAATTCGGTCATGCTATGAGCCCAGAAGAAGGTGAATATAAATCCTGCGAGCATGAGCAGGAGAAACCACGTATAGACTAAGCGGATATGGCGGTCGGTATCACGAAGCCGGAAGCGGGCATTAAAATTTCGCATTCCATTCTTGCAGTAAGTTAGAACCCCAGCAGGGACTCCAAAAAGTTTTTGTCCGATCGGCTGGCAGTATTCATAGAGGAGCTTTGACTCTGGGTGTGTAAGTAGAGTTCATGGGCCAGGACCAGGGTGCGTTTAACGCCGGCACTCATGGACCGCACCGACATGGTGGCGCCGGAAATGTTGATGATATCCCGGTTGATCCGAATGGGGTCTTCAACTGTTTTTCCTTGGTATTGGTAATTAAATCGCTTTTTCCCCACTTCGCTTCCCCGTGATTCTCGGTATACCAATACTTCGACGTTGGTGACTTCTCCATTGGGGTCAACGCCTACCATGTAGGTCATCGCCTTATGCTTACCGATTGTATTTTGGATGAAGGCCCATCCATCAATTTTTCCATTGGTTTCTCCAATGAAGCATTCAAAGGTCGATTCCGGAAATTGCCATCCAATTCGTTCCTCAATGAGTCGTTTCTGTTCTTGGGTGAGATTGATGACCTCCAAGCGGATGGAATGGGATTCAGGAAATGTCAATTTTGCGGCTTCTTCCGGAGTCAGATAGACGTCCTCTTGAACCATTTCTTGGGGCGTGAGGTATCGATTCAAATCCTGATCCCAAATTCGCTCCTCTTGGGCCTGGCCCAATGAGGTCAGGTTAAGAAAAAGAAGTGTATTGAGGAGGATAATCAGGATTCGATGAAACATCCTTCAGCCTCTAGTTTTTCGGTTAAGTTGTTTAAAAGGTGATTGACGGCTTGTTGGGATGGTTCGACCGGATACCAATCATAAAGTCTGGCGCCCCCACGGAATCCCCAATGTTGCCGCCGTTCGGCAATTTGGAGTCGAACGGCATTAGAGTCGAGGGGTTTTAAGGTCAGGGTCAGTTGCGACCGTTCCTTGTCCCCCATGCCTTCTCGTTGGAAAAGGCCATACTTGGCGCCTTCCACATATTCCACCCGCCACCCGGTTTCGATGACCCCGTTGGACTTGTCTTTCTTCGTGACCGGGTAGGCCCTGAGGGTTTCCAGGGAGGAATTCCATACGGAATCAATTGGGCAGGCCATGTATCGATCGACAATCAGGTCTTGACCGGAAAGGAAAGCGCAGCCCAGAAAAAACATTGGGCATACAAAAATTGAGATTCCACGAATCAGGGAAGAACCGGAAAAGGTCAACATAAAAACATATATGAAAAAAGATCGAAGTGGATCAAATAAAAAACGAGAATGATTTTCGATTTATTTGAATATGATTCTCATTATGAGAAATAATGCCGGATTCTATCACCCGATGTTCAAAGCGGTCAACCGGTATGGTCTTTGAACTGTGGTCTGATGTGGTCCATATATTTCGAGACTGGTTGAAAATAAAAAACAGAGAGAAAAGGCTTAGCCTTTTCTCTCTGTTCTCCTGCCCCCCTAAAGAGAACTCTTAGAAATACGTGGCCCAGGAAGCCACAAACGCCGTATCGTGTATGCGTTCATTCCCGCTTCGACCGACCGGAGTGTATTGGAAGTCGGCTTTAAAGACGGTATCTTCCGTGGGACGGAAGTTTAAGCCGAAGGTCCAGCGTTGCCATTCCCCCAATTTTCCGGCTTCGGTA
>JAUIKP010000281.1 GCA_030430725.1 Nitrospiria bacterium | reverse complement strand
CTTGAACTCCGGCGAATGTACCGCAATTACAACCAGCCCTTGTTTGGCGTACTTGTCGTGCCATTCCTTGACATACGGTTCGATATTCCGGCAGTTCCAGCATCCAAATGTCCAAAACTCCACCATCACCACCTTGCCACGAAGATCCTCCATCTTGAGTGGTACCGAGTTAATCCACGTTGGACTGATAATATCAGGTGCTGGGGAAGTTTTCGCTAAACTCGGGGCGGAAAAATAGAAAAAGCCGCTCATCATTCCGAAAAGAGCCACACCTACCAAAATTTGCATTGGTCTCTCGAGCATCTTCTTATCTCCTTATTTGGGTTTCAGAACTTCATTTGGTTAGACACAAACGCTCTTCCTGCTCTACTTGGTCTTTCTTCTCGTCCACTTGTTACGCAACCGTTTCCCCAAAATTTTTCGACTGAGATAGAAAGCACGCTTGAAGTTCCTTGCAGGTTTTGTTGATATGGCGACATCCAATGAAACAGCAAATGAGAAATGATTTGTAACGCATTCATTTCTGCAAAGCAGACATATGTCCCGTCCTGTCTTTATTTCCTATGCCCGCAGTACCAGTCGCCACCACGGGGAAGCGTTTCATCGTGAACTCGGCACCCTGTCGTTCTTCGACACGTCGGATATTGAAACCGGCGAGCAGTCCTCTCAGGAGTTGGACGATGCCCTGCCGGATGCAAAAGTTGTCATCATTTTCGAAGCCGAGCGATATTTTCAACGCTGGTACTGCCGAAAAGAATTGAAAACCGCGCTCAAATCCTTCGAGATTCTGTCAACGCAATCAGGCAGTCGCAGGAAAAACAGAATGGCTCACTTGAGGGCATTGTCCTGGCCCTGCCACCCGACCAACCCGGATCGGTGATGGCTAGGTTGCTTTACAACTTTCCACCACACATTGGCACCCTCAACTGACCGATGGTCGATGACACCGAAACCCTCGGCACACTCATCCGCACACTAACCGCTATGCGGAATCCTGCGTCAATCTTGTCTCACCAGGGCGAGAATATGCAGAGGCCACCACCCTCCAATACACGTCGGATGGGAGTGCATCGAATATTCAAGAATTGCAGTTTACATTCAGCAGAACATTCAATTAACAATGGAATCCCAAACTGATTAGTAATACTATCGAAATGATATTTTCGAGTTGTTCGCATCATAAACTATCGCCATACTGGGGTTAGGAGTTCTCACATGTCTGAAAACACCCGGACTCTGGTTGGATATACGGCTTATTTGATCGGTACGGTCGGATGCCTGCTGTGCGGTGTGCTAGTTAGCGACTTAATGGCACTAAAGGGATGGTCAGTTGGCTTCTTTTGGCTCACCATCATTGGATTGATTACATGCACCGTCATGGTCATTTTTTCAAGCTGTTTTCTGGTACCCCCTTTTGACCGAATTGCCGAAATTGACAACCGACCGCCGGTGCTGTTCCTCCGTCCTTTTAATGAAGATAAATCAAGGACCTATGACGTTATTTCAGCAGGCGAAAGTACCGTCCCCATCCAAGGTACCAGCGAGGATTTCCTCCTTGCACTCAATGCCATCGGACCTTTTGTATCGATAGGAGAGCCAAATTGGGAATCACGAATAGGAATCTTTCCTCAGGGAGCTTATCGAATTTTTGTGCGGCATCAGGGCTGGCAGAAGAAAGTGGAGGAATTGCTCAGTCGATCTAGATTAGTCGTATTAACCGTTGGTGAATCTGCTGGCATAGAGTGGGAGATCGAGACAGTAAAAAACAATGTTCACCATACCTCTCTGCTTCTTTATTTACCACCACGTCCCACTGATGCCCTGACAAAAAAAGGAAGAGCTAAAAAAGAGAGGGCATTCTACGAAGAATTTAAGGCAATAATAGAAAATCGTTTTCCAATACATTTACCCAATTTTCAGGAGGCCATTTATATCATTGGTTTCACAGAAGATGGAACCCCGATTTTCGGCCAGAGTACCTCCAAGAAAAAATGGTGGTTTACAGAGTTCGATCGAACGTCAACAGCGGTTTCTGAGCAACTAAAACACGTGCTGAGTGTGATCTTGCCTGATCATGATCTTTCTTCATATACCATTATTGGACAGCCTGCCATGTATGCGCGCTATGCAGTTGCCACAGTATTTTTTTTCTTTGGCTTGGGACTAGGTTGGATATGGCAAGATTCAGATTTTTCTGTCTCAGGAGAATTTCGAATGCTCTTTAATGTGGTTACCACAATTATTATTCAATTCGCATTACTCTTCGGATGGGTTTTGATCGCGAAATATTTCCGCCAAGCATGGATTTGGATAATACCTGTGTGTATCGGCACTGGTTCAGTATTTACCATAGTTTTTACCTTGTACCAGAACAAAATACTTGCTGATATCAATTTTATTTATTCCTTGCTAAATATCACGGGTCCCATCAACACCTTAACCAGTGTCGTATCATCCCTGTTCATCCTGATGTTGGGAATCTGGTTGAATGGAAGAAAGCCGTCCCCTTCCGAATAGTCCCTTTATATGACCTTCCCCTCACACGGAACACAAAAACCCTGTATTGATTAAGCAGTTTCAGTCACCACGCCAGCCTCATGTCATTATCATCCCGAGAAATCTTGGGCGACGACATGCCAATGCTTAAAAGAGGAGTGGGAGGATTTCCCGATAGACGGAATTAGCCCATATCAGCCCATATCCCGAAAGCTGTGACCGGGATTGCGTTCGGCGGCGAAATTCTTTGACCATGAGCTACGAAATAGGACGACCGGGCGGTCCCGGCTGTCTTTGACGACGAGTGCATCTGATGGCGGTTTAAAGGTCTTAACATCGCCCACCAGCCAGGCACTGGATTCATAGGGCAGCATATCCACCACCACCTTGACCCGGTATTCACTCTGCAAACGGAATTCCAGCACATCAAACTGAAGTTTACCGACAGCGGCCACAAAAAATTCCAGCCCGTCCAGACTTCGAAGGATTTGAATGGTCCCTTCCCTGGCAAGTTGCTCGATCCCTTTGTCAAAGGATTTGCGCATTCCCGTATCGGTCGGTCGCACACGGGCAAAGACTTCCGGTTGAAATTGTGGGAGCGGTTTATAGTTAAACCCGTCCGCCACCGAAATCGTGTCGCCGATCTGAAAAATCCCGGGATTGATAATCCCAATGACATCGCCGGGATACGCCACATCGACCGTATTGCGTTCCTTCGCCACCATACTGTGGGGCCGTGAGAGCCGAACCTCCGTGTTAGTTCGATGATGTGTGACCACCACATCCCGTTCGAATCGCCCGGAACAGACGCGTAAAAAGGCTGTGCTGTCGCGATGGCGTGGATTCATATTGGCCTGGAGTTTAAACACATAGGCGCTGAACGGTGTCTCCACCGGATCGATCATGAGTTCACGGCCATCCGGGGCATCAGCTAATCGACCGTGAGCGGGAGGTGCCAGATCCACAAATGCATCGAAAAATGCTTCCACGCCGAAATTGGTCATGGCTGATCCGAAGAAGACCGGCGTGACTTTTCCGTTTTGAAAGTCATCTTTCGAGAACGGGTTCCCGGCGATATCCAACAATTCCAAATCATGCATCAATTCATCCCAGATATACCCGGGCATACGGTTTTTCACTGAGGGATCGTCCAAGGAGAGTTCCATAAGATCCGGTTTCGACGCCCCTCCCGCAGCCGTTTTGGCATAGAGCAACACCTTTCGGGATTGCCGATTTACGACTCCGAGAAAATCTTGTCCTGACCCGATGGGCCAGTTGATGGGACTGGCGTGAATGCCCAACACATCTTCTACTTCCCCCATCAGATCTAGCGGAGCCCGTCCGGGCAAGTCCATCTTGTTGATAAACGTCAGCACTGGAATCTGGCGAAGGCGGCAGACTTCAAACAGCTTACGGGTTTGCGTCTCTACCCCCTTTGCGGCGTCAATGACCATAATTGCGCTATCGGCCGCCGTGAGTGTCCGGTAAGTATCCTCGCAAAAATCCTGATGGCCAGGCGTATCCAACACGTTGATAACCGCCTGTTTATAGGGAAATTGCATTGCCGAGGCGGTAATGGAGATGCCGCGCTCCTGCTCCATTTCCATCCAATCCGACGTAGCCATTTTCCGGTTTTTTCGCCCTCCAACCATCCCGGCAGTACGAACCAGTCCCGAGTAGAGCAGAAGTTTCTCGGTCAGCGTGGTTTTGCCCGCGTCCGGATGGCTGATGATGGCAAACGTTCGACGCTTGTTGGCTTCTGATCGGATTTCTTGTTTGAGTTGGAGTGTCGTCATATTACCTTCCGGGCGAACAGGCCAGATCGATTACAATTTTTCCAACTGACCCTGCGCTCGAGCCAGACTCAGACGGGAGGCATTAAACGTGAAGAGTCCTTCAATCAAATTATCTCTGGCCTCCGCCACACGGGTTTGCGCATCAGTGACTTCGATATTCGTGGCGACACCGACCGCGAACCGTTCACGCGAAAGTTCCAATTCAATCAGTGAAAGTTTTAACCCTTCTTCCGCAACTGCGACTTGCTGTTTGGCGGAACTCATCGTGATCAGTGCATCACGAACTTCCAATCCCACTTGATATTGCACATCCTGGGTTCTGATGGCTTCTTGTCTGAGCAGACTGCGACTCTCTGAAATTCTGGCTTCCCGCATTCCGCCATCGAAAATCGGCACCCTCATTAATACCTGAACATTGTCGGTGGTCAACGCATTGGGGATTTGATTGCCGATCATGCCCACATCGCCCAAAGCCTGAATAGTGGGAACCCGTTCGTTCGTCACGGAACTTAGCGACAAGGAGGCCAGACGCTCACGATTCTGCTGCGCCTTCAGTTCGGTTCGGTTTTCTTTCGCCACCTGCAAGGCCTCACCTATGGATTGTTCGGAAACATTCACCATTTTCATTTCATCCGTAAGCACCAGTCGCACCTCGAACGAGAGCCCCATGGCGCGAATTAAATTGAGTTTAGCACGATCCCGTTCATTTTCAGCCACTAATAATCGCTGCCTGGCGTTTTCCAATTGCACCTTTGCCCGCGTCACATCCAAACTGGTCGCCATCCCGGCGGATTTTCGTTCCGCCGCCAAACGCAATAATTCCTTATTCAATGCCACAT
>JAUIKP010000280.1 GCA_030430725.1 Nitrospiria bacterium | reverse complement strand
TCGGATCTATTACGCTTTGCCGAGTTGCCATCGGGATATCTTGAAGAGGCAGAAAAATTAGAACAACTTCGGGCATTAGAACATGGCCTTCCGATAATGGTTTGGGAAACGGAACACGAATCTATCCGTATAGATTCTCCTGAAGATATGATTACGGCGGAACGTCTTTTATCGAAGAATTTCCCCGAGTCGCCAGAGAGACTGCAGGGAACGAGAGAGAGGGTTGAAAATAGATAGAGCAATATGGTGGAGTCGACAGATGAAAGGGAAGCCATGTGGGTCAACATCCAACTAACCAGAGTATATCATGAGTAAGTTTCTTTTTGTGACAGGCGGAGTTGTCTCGTCACTAGGGAAAGGCCTGTCTTCTGCGGCTATCGGGCATTTATTAGAAAGCCGTGGCATGACTATCACCTTTCTGAAGCTGGACCCCTATATAAATGTCGACCCGGGTACGATGAATCCCTATCAGCACGGGGAAGTCTATGTCACCGATGACGGAGCGGAAACCGATTTGGATTTGGGTCACTATGAACGATTTACCACGGTCCAGTTACATCGTGAAAATAATTGTACGACAGGACGGATTTATGAGTCCGTGATTCAAAGGGAGCGAAGAGGAGAATATCTTGGAGCGACGGTTCAGGTCGTCCCCCATATTACAGACGCCATTAAGCAGACGATTCTCAATGTGGCCCATGAGGTGGACGTCGCGATCGTGGAAATTGGCGGGACTGTCGGTGACATTGAAAGCCTGCCTTTCCTGGAAGCCATTCGGCAAATGCCCTATGAGGTCGGACGGGAAAACGTCCTGTATATTCATCTCACTTTGGTGCCCTATATTGGAACGGCTGGGGAACTCAAAACCAAGCCCACACAGCATTCCGTCAACAAACTTCGTGAAATCGGTATTCAACCTAACATCCTTTTGTGTCGGACCGACCGATTTCTTCCTCCTGGTGTAAAAGATAAAATTGCCATGTTTTGTAATGTGGATAAAGGTTCTGTCATTACGGCCAAAGATGTAGATTCCATCTATGAGGTACCAATCATACTGAGAAAAGAAGGTCTAGATGAACTTATTGTCCGCCTACTGCATCTTGAAACGCGCCCACCCAACCTTCGGGATTGGGATACTTTAGTCCAGAAGATTAAGCGGCCACGACATGAAGTCACAATAGCCCTAGTTGGCAAATATGTAGAATCTCGAGAATCCTATAAAAGTGTGTCGGAAGCTTTGACTCATGGCGGATTACGTGATGAAACCGGTGTTCATATTCAATGGGTGGAATCCGGTGACATTGAAAAGGACGGACCCGAACGCCTGCTAGCGGATGTGGACGGAATCTTAATTCCAGGAGGATTTGGTCTTCGAGGGATCGAAGGAAAAATTGATACGATCCGGTATGCCAGGGAGAGACATCTTCCCTTCTTTGGCATTTGCTTGGGTATGCAATGTGCGGTAATTGAAATTGCCAGAAGTCTAGCCGGACTTCAGCATGCCAATAGTTCGGAATTTAACCCGGAAACTCCGTTTCCGGTCATTGATCTGCTTCCCGAACAACGATCTATTCAAGAAAAGGGCGGGACAATGAGACTGGGAGGGTTTCCCTGTCGATTGATTCCCCATACGCTTAGTTTTGCGGCCTATGAGCAACCGGAAATTCGCGAACGACACCGCCATCGCTATGAATTTAATAATGAATTTCTGAAAGCGTTGACCTCAAAAGGTTTGACGATTAGTGGAACATCCCCTGACGAAAGGCTGGTAGAAATCATCGAATTGCAGGGGCATCCCTGGTTTGTCGGCACACAATTCCATCCAGAGTTTCAGTCCCGGCTGTGTTCTCCTCACCCTCTTTTTACTGCATTTATTGGCGCTGCACTTCAAAGAAAATTCGGCACATAAAGACCTGGATTTATCATGGCTCAACCAACGCAAGTTGATATCGGCCCGTTCTCCGTTGGCGGGAGTTGTCCGCATTTTTTAATTGCGGGACCCTGTGTGATAGAAAGCGAAAAATTGGTTTTTGAGACCGCTCTTGCGATTGCGGAAATTGCCAAAGATCTTCGCATCCCGTACATCTTTAAGGCGTCCTATGATAAGGCCAATCGCACCTCGATTTCTTCATTCCGGGGGTTGGGCATTAAGGAAGGATTGAACATCCTCAAGAAAATTCGCCTTGAATTAGGCATTCCCATTCTCACGGATATTCACGAAGCCCACGACGTTTCTCAGGTGGCTGAGATTGTGGACGTATTACAAATTCCGGCGTTTTTATGTCGACAGACCGATTTGCTTGTTGCCGCTGCCCAATCCGGTCGGGTGATCAACGTGAAAAAAGGGCAATTTCTATCCCCTTGGGATATGGCGAATGTTGTCCATAAACTTCAAGAGGCCGGAAGTCGCAAAATTTTCTTAACGGAGCGTGGCGCTAGCTTCGGCTATCAAAATCTTGTCGTCGATATGCGCTCATTACCCGTCATGAGAAGTCTGGGATATCCGGTGGTATTTGATGCAACCCATAGCGTGCAATTGCCTGGTGGTGGAGGGACGGTCTCTTCAGGACAACGGGAATTTGTGGCGCCATTAGCCCGTGCGGCAGCCGCGGCTGGATGTGACGGGTTCTTTATGGAAGTCCATCCTCGACCCGAAGAGGCATTATCAGATGGGCCCAATATGATACGGTTGAGTGAATTGCGAGGTTTATTAGTACAACTTCAAGCGATTTGGCAGGTAACCGGAAAGGGAGAAATCTCTCCTCTTACATGAGTTTTTAAAAGAAATATTTGAATCTTCATGAATCAATCTGATTTAGTAAAAGAAAAGCCTGAACAAAATACAGTAATTATGGGAGAGGTCTATTTCAATCTTCCTAATTCTCTTACCCTTTTGCGGATTCTGTTAATTCCTGTTTTTGTCTGGTTTTTTTCCGAATCTAGTCCAGACCGAGCTTTGGCAGCCGGTCTGGTGTTTGCTTGTGCGGCTTTTACGGATTTTCTCGACGGATATTTGGCCAGAAAAAGTGGGCAGATTACCAACTTAGGGAAATTGCTTGATCCGGTTGCCGATAAACTTCTGGTGGCCTCCGGCCTTATTCTTCTCGTGCAGTTTCAGCGTGTCTCGGTGTGGTTGGCAATTGTGATGATTGCACGCGAAATGATTGTGACAGGAGCCAGGATGGTCGCAGCAAAAGAGGGTTTTGTCGTTCCGGCTGACTCTCTTGGGAAATTCAAAGTCATCGGGCAAATCGGAGGGATCTTGTGCCTTATTCTCCAAGGCGTTTGGATACAAAGTGAGCATCTCCTGGCCACTGTTGGAACCGGACTGTTGTATATTGCCTTGTTTTTTTCCTTATTTTCCGGTTGGCGATATCTCATGCAAATTTTCAAGAAAATCAGTCCACAATATTGGTAGGAGTGCTTACAAGTCGCTAGGAAATGGAACTGTATTTATTCGGAGTGGTGGGCGCCTATCTCCTAGGATCTATCCCATTTGGACTAGTCATTTCTCGCTTTTTCGGAACGGATGATCCTCGCACACATGGGAGCCATAATATCGGTTTTACCAATGTTTTAAGAGTATCAGGTAAAAAAGTTGGAATACTCACTCTAATTGGGGATTTAGGGAAGGGCACAGTCGCGACCGTTATCGCAGGGTTAGTCGGGCTTCCCTGGCTCTGGATTCTTGTCATAGGCTTTACAGTCGTTCTTGGTCATGTTTTTTCCGTTTTTTTGGGTTTTAAAGGTGGAAAAGGAGTCGCCACGGCCTTGGGAGCCATTATTGGTATTCATCCGTTGATTGGATGCCTTCTTGTTGGGGTGTGGTTGGGAGCGGTATTGGTTTTTGGATATTCTTCAGGTGGCGCTCTGCTAGCTTTTAGTGTGTTTCCATTCTTGGCTTATTTCTTGACCTACGACCTCTATTTTTGGGTTTTTGCTTTGGTGGTGACTACCATTATTTTTTTCTGTCACAAAGAAAATATTCTTCGTCTTATGCAGGGGACTGAACGCAAAATGAGACTGTTTTCTATTTAACATAATATTTATTATCCGACATTAAGAAATTTAAGGTTTAGCATGAGTTCATTTAAATTTCCGGTCATATTTACAATATATTGTCTTCCGTTGTTAATTTCTCCATCCCTCGCAATTAGCCAGACAGCCAATGAACTTAGGGGCCTTCAACTTCTGGGAGACATAGAACAGGCCATCACCAGCCTGGCAGAACGGGTGACGCCTACGGTAGTCAATATTACACCAATTCGTGAAATCGCTCAGGGACAAGGGTTTCAGCGACGGGCTCCATTTTCTCAAGGCAGTGGCTCAGGTGTTATCGTGCGGGATGATGGAATTATTGTGACTAACAATCATGTAGTGGGGGAAGATGCCATGGAGGCGGATATTCGGTTATCCGATAAGTCCAACATGATTGCTCGGGTCATTGGACGTGATAAAGAAACCGATATAGCGGTCCTCAAAATTGAATCCGATCGAAAATTTCCAGTTGCTCACTTTGGGAACTCCAACGACTTAAAAGTCGGTCAATGGGTATTGGCTGTCGGAAATCCGATGGGGTTAGACCGCACCGTGACCTTAGGCGTTATCAGTGGAATTGGAAGGGAACGCCTCAATTTGTCCCGTTATGAAAATTTTATTCAAACGGATGCCGCAATCAATCCTGGGAATTCAGGAGGGCCGCTCTTTAACCTTCGAGGTGAGGTGATCGGCATCAATACCGCCATAATTCATATGGCACAGGGCATAGGATTTTCCATTCCCGCCGATATGGTTTCGCGTGTTGTCGATCAATTGGTGTCCCATGGGCGAGTGGTCCGTGGGTGGCTTGGTGTCGGGATTCAATCTCTCACAAAAGAACTTGCGGAACAATTTGGGATTAAGGAAGGCCACGGGGTTCTCGTCAACGAAGTCTATGAACACGATCCCGCCCATGTGGCCGGAATTAAACCAGGGGATATCATTGTGTCGGTAGACGACAGCTCAGTTGATTCGCCCAACCAACTGTCGAGACTTGTTGCGCGTGTTGGACCTGGTGAGAATGCCAAAATTCTTGTGTTACGGGACGGGAAAGAGTTGACCTACTTGGTGCCAATAGTGGAAAAACTTGAGAAATCCACCTTG
>JAUIKP010000279.1 GCA_030430725.1 Nitrospiria bacterium | reverse complement strand
GCTATATCCCAAGCCAGCTCAGAACCAGGATGAAATTGAAGATATCGTCCGGAAATATTATCTAAGTCAGCATCAAGGCTTATCCCCGGCATTTATGGATTATATTCGTGCCCAACATATGTTTTCCGCCGGATCTCGGAAAACGGTGTATGACATGGTGACGCATCATACCGATGAAAGCGGTGATCAGATCAAGGTGCTCTCGCTATTAGAAGAGGCATTGAACTTGTGGTCACGATATCAGGAGGGAATCGCCCGTGCCTGTGGTATTCGACAAGTCTAATCACCATTTGGCTGTCACAAAAATTCTGGCTCTTGTTTCCTGAACACCTGGCGAAGTGATTCAAGCACAGCCACATTCATTCACACCGTATTTAGGTTATTTCAAGCGGCTAGAATGCACCAGACAATGTTTGATTATCGCTACACTGGCAATTTTCAACTTGCAGTGCTCTTGGACTCCTGAAGTAGAAACGGTTCTTTATGAGGGGCCTGAGTGCGTTATTTCCCTAAAAACATCTCACGCTCTGAAGCAGACTCCAAAGCATCCAGCACTTCTTTCTGAATCTCTTATTGCCAAGACTTTAAATGGCATGACCATCAGCCAGGAGGAAGGCGTCCTTCAACAATTACTGCTTTCAAATCACCACCCCGCTCAAGCATTCTCTCCATCTCAAATAGATTTTTTGGCACCCCATGTATCCATGGCATTTGCTCAGGTCACACCAGAAGAAATTATACATTTTACTTGTCCACCGACGATTGAGCAGCAATTTCCGATCCAGGGAATGCTCGCCGTTTTTCCTCCATCTGCTCTTCTGTTGACATTGGAAAATTTGAAACCCTACCCTGTGGCATCCCCAAAAATGCAAAATTCCTCCCAAAAACTCCAGCCAATCTCTTTGGTCTTTTCCCACCAGGAAGCTATCATAGGGAAAGAAGATGTCCAAACCTTCATGACAATTCCTTCTACGTCCCATGGGATTGCCATCAACTATCAAAATCTCGAATATTTCAACCCAATCACCAAAGAGAACCAACGAACCCAGCCTGGCACCCAGACAACCCCTCACAAAAATACTGAAGGGCCCATGACCATAGATTCACTGAACTCCCGGTTGCGAGATCTTCAAAAAATAGTAGACCAACAAGCTGAAGAAATTCGACGTCTTCAAGACACCTCCGCTCAGTAGAAAAATCATGATCCGGCATCAATAGATGGACTGCGCTGGTAGACAGAGGTGGACCCCATTTATTTGACAGAAAATTCAACTGCTACGTGAAATCTTTGCGGTATGCTCCCCGCAAACAAATGGCCGAAGACGGCAAAACGGACTCAACGCAATCCTTCTCGGGCGTTTAAGGCCAAAGTGACCGTGGCCG
This sequence comes from Nitrospiria bacterium, assembly GCA_030430725.1. Taxonomy (GTDB): domain Bacteria; phylum Nitrospirota; class Nitrospiria; order Nitrospirales; family UBA8639; genus Nitrospira_E. Next base: position 3,769 of record JAUIKP010000279.1, on the reverse strand, counting down.
CCCTGCGAGGAGATCGCACCCTGGCGGAGTTAGCCGAGCAGTTTGACGTGCATCCGAATCAGATCCAGAACTGGCAGAAACAACTGTTCGCCAAAGCTCTCGGCTCACCGCCAATGTGATCTGTTGGCCGTACCATGTCGAGTACGGATATTTGGTCCAAGGGTGCCTCGAAGACAGACGTTGTACTCCTGGGACAAATCGATAAACTCTATCTCAAAAGACCGCTCCATGGCAGTCGGCGCTTGGGTGACTACCTCTAGCCAACAGGGCAACTGGTCAATCGTCAACGCATACCACGCTTGAGGCGGCAGACGGGGATACGGGCAGTCTTCCCGAAGCCGCGTAACGAGTAAGTCGGCCTAGGGCACAAAACCTCTCCCTCCTTATTGAAAAAACACAACCTGTCGCGTCCGCCCCAGGCTTGGGCCAATGACACCTGTTATATATCCCAAGAGGGTCATGAATTTGCCAAGGAGCATGGACTGCTATTCACGCCGGGCTGGCCTGGAAAGTCTCGAACTACCCTTGAGTCCACCGCCGACGTATAAGCCCTCGATGAAGCTCTCTTGCGCTACGGAGCCCCTGCCATCTTCAATGCAATGCAGGGTGCCTACCACACCCTGGAGGTGGTAATGGCGAAGCTCAAAGCCGATGGAGTGAAGATCAGCAGGGATGATAAAAGTCGCGCGTTGATCAGGCCTTAGTCGAGCGCCTATGGCGCCGCGTGAAATACGAGCATGCGTAGGGACAAGCCTATGCCCGTCTCACAACAATCCGCAAGGGACTCACTCACTATTGTCAGTTTTAAAATACGGAACGCCGCCAGCAGACATTAAATCGCCAGACACCCGATGCGGGGTCTTTTGTTCAATCTGAGGCAAAAAAGGCAGGTTAATGACAGGCAGAGATTTCACGAATCAAGCTGTCCAAAAATCAGGACCCATTGCTCAGGGTCTCAGGTTCGAGGACACTCATGTGTGTGTAACATGTTGAGTTTTTGGCAACACCTTAGCCCATTCGGGCCTGAAGTGATGCACTTGGAGTTAGATCCTAACCAGGCAAACGCGGGAACAGCGTATTCGGAGGGAGGCCAAACTTAAATTCCTATTCATTTTGCCCATTCTGGCCGAGCAACCTGAATTGGCTCGAAATGAGGGACTATCTTCATGCCCCATGAAGCCTTCAAGACAGCCCAAAAACTCATTCGTCCGAATACCCAGATTGAAGAATTTTGTGTAATACAGGGATATCTGCGGGAGGAAAAGCATAGGCATGTAATTCATAGCTGAAAACCCAGGCGATTTCAGCGCACTCTAGCGCTTGAGGAATGCCCTGTGTGATGGAACAGGTAAAGAAATTCAACTCCACCACTTTTTCCGGATAGTGATAATGGAGAACATGGAACGGAAGAGGCTCACTAATTTCCACCCCTAACTCTTCTCTCACCTCCCTACGCAGGCACTCTTCCAGAGTCTCTCCAAATTCTTTTTTCCCTCCAGGAAACTCCCAAAGCCCCTCTAGATGAGATCCTGTTCTTCTCCTTGCTAAAAGAACCATATCTTTCTGGCAGATAATGGCGGCAGCCACAACAATAGCCGCCGACTCCTGCTGATCCTTATCATTCATCCGAGGAAACGGTGAGGCAAATACTCTTCATTGGGCACAATAAACAAATGGGCTTTCGGGCCGTACACATCATGGCCCCAAAATCCATTAACGCCTGATTAAAATCATACCCTTTGCCTCTGGGAATAAGTGTTTCAGAGAGAACCCACAACTCGGTCTTCTGCTTTTTGGCCTCCCCTTTCCCAATAAATATCCGATGTAATACCCGCATCACGTTAGTGTCTAAAATAGGTGCATCTTTATTAAAGGCAAATGATCTGATGGCCCCTGCGGTATACCGACCAATCCCCTTCAGAGAAAGGAGATCTTCTGCCTTACTGGGAATAGTTCCGCCATAACGCTCAATCGTCTCACAGGCAATGCCATGAAGACGGAATGGTCGAATATTGTACCCGAGGGGATACCACGTCCTGCGAATATCATCCGGGTGAGCTACAGCTAGATCCTGCAAAGTGGGATATTTCCCAAGAAACTCATGGAATTTAGGAATAACCCGATCCACCTGTGTCTGCTGCAACATGACCTCAGAAACCAGAATCTTATACGGATCGGTAGTTCTCCTCCACGGAAGATCCCGACCGAATTCCCTATACCATGTCAGAAGGCGTTTCTGAAATTGGGTTTTTTTAGATTTGGGAATGCCCTGAATAGTTTTAGCATGGGGCCTAGATTTTTTTTTACTCTGAATTTTTTTTATCTTCGCCATCTACCAGAATTTTTCAAGTTTTGATTCGAGCCCAAACAGGCCAGAGCGTCACCACATTTGGAATACATTTTTCATTACTACGCCACGCAAGAATTAAAAAATTAAACAAAAATGTCACTTTTTTCGAACAGGCAATGGAATATCATCCAACACATGAGTTTTCATGATACCGGATTCCCTCACATAAATTTTTCTAGACAGACGGTTCTAAGATCGGGTAATGTCCCATTTCATTAATCAGGTTCCCTTCATTCCTTTTCATGTGCTCCCACTTTTCATTATCCAGCCTTTATAAAAGATACCAAAAAATCAACGATTGCCCTTGATTTCTCTTAATCTGCACTAACCCGTCATTACTCAGGAATCCCGGGTCTTTGTCCAACTATGCGGACGAATTCCGGACCAGGAACTTTCCCTCCCCTGCCCCCTCTCGGGGGAACATTCAGATATTCTTTCGTTCTTATTTTTCCCCAATTCTCATTCCGTGCATCCCAGTCCCTAACGTCTTTGATGTTTAGAGATATGCTCAGTGTTCAACATTATATTTCTCTCAAACAAACAGGAGGTTTCTTATGCTCCCACACACTATCCCACTTTCCCAATTTTATCCAAGTGGAGCCACAGAAGTTCAACAATTTGTCCAAAACACGGCTGAACTCATTACCGGATTCTCCAAAAAAGGAGGACCCGACCGAACAGACTATCCTTTGCTAAATACTCTCCTTCAACAGTTTTCCCGAGAAAATATACACAAGATCTTTTCCCCTGATCAATTAGGGTTGATTCGAGCGGCCTTTGGAGAAGCCCTTTCGCCCGCAACCATTCAGGGTTGGGCATACCATAAACCACTAGGATATGCAGGCGATTATCAAATTATTGAAAAAATATACAATTACGATATATCTTCGGACCCGCATTTATCGAAGTGGGACGAGTTTTTTCATACCCAAAAAGCACCCAAGGCAGTCCGAAACCGATTATCATTTTTCCTTGACCAATTATGGAGAACCAAAATGGAAACCCCGTCAACGAGCCAGGTTCTCAACTTAGCCTCCGGTCCTGGACGGGACATGTATGAAGCTCTCAAGTTTCTTGGGACATCCAAACTCGAGATTGATTGCGTTGATCAGGACGCAAATGCCATTAACTATGCCAAGCATCTATGCCGTGACTTTTTTTCTCATATTCAATTTACGCACAAAAATGTGTTTCGTTTTTCACCAACTAAATCTTACCACCTCATTTGGTCGGCCGGGTTATTTGATTATTTCAATGACAATATCTTCAAGCGTACTTTAAAAAAGTTCTTTACTTTTCTCAAACCAAAAGGAAAAATAGTGATTGGAAATTTCAACACTGAGAATCCCAGTCGCGGTTATATGGAACTTTTTAAATGGGATTTATTTCATCGAAACAAACTTCATCTTCGTATGCTCG
>JAUIKP010000278.1 GCA_030430725.1 Nitrospiria bacterium | reverse complement strand
CCCCTGATTGGCATCTTACGACTCATTCTTGATTTGTTCGCTCAAATAATTCTCAAGGCCAACCTGCTTAATAGTTTCCTGCTGAGTTTCAATCCAGTCAATATGTTCGTCTTCATCTGCCACCATATCTTCGAGCAGATGCCGCGTCGTGAAGTCTCCAACCTTTGAACAATGTTGGATGGCCTCAGTCAGGAGGGTAACCATCTCTTGCTCTTTCTTTAAATCAGACTTCAACTGCTCGGGAACGGTCTCGCCGATCCTCACCGTCCCCAAACGCTGAACGTTGGGAACGCCTTCAAGATACAGAATATGTTCAATGATTTTGTCGGCATCTTTCATCTCACCAAAGCTTCGTTCCCGTATTTTTTTCTCTAACCGTTCATATCCCCAATTGGCACACATTTTGGCATGGAGAAAATATTGGTTAATAACCGTCAGTTCCTCCGTTAAAATTTGATTCAGAAAATCCACAACCCCCTTTTTTGCTTTCATCGCACACCTCCTTTTAATAGAAAATAATAAGACGTGTAAGAGGCGGGACCTCTGTGGGCCTCACTGTCACTTGATGCAACAGTCGCTAGAATGAGTATTATCCGCTTCTTCACCCACTTACGTCAATATAAATTCCTAATGCATAATACCTATCAGTGAAACTCAAAATCAACTTCAATGAAAGAAGAACTCAACATCAGGCCATGGCCTTTAATCCACATTCAACAAACGAGGTTACGACTACCATTGATCTACTTTGCCATACCAGGGCTGTTGAAAAAAGCCGCCAGCGGTGTTCCCTGCCTTCGCCGGAGCGGCTTCGCGCAGGCAGGTCGCCATTGTTCCGTGCTCACGTACTGGAAGTACGCTCTGCGCGCAAAAATGACTGCAGCCTTGCTGGACGAACTTTTTTGAACCGTCCCGAGGCCTCTTAAAGGCAACGTGCCTGTGGGTCAATATGCCCTTGGAAATTGGTTTTATTCAACACTCCCATACCAGATACCACAAACCGCTTTTGGGCATGGGCTAGAAGGCTACTGCTCATAAGGCAATATGACTATTTGGTATGGGTTGAAGAATGGGAAATGTTGGCGGCAAGTCTGTGACAAGGTTTTAACCGGGCCTTCATTGTAGGTATGACCTGAATCAATGCGTCCCCTTTGCCCGGCCGATTCCTGTATTGATTGGCAAACTTCTCAAACAAACAGGTCGGGGGGGGTGGCTCAAAAGACACGGCCCAGTAACGTGTCCGTATTCCACCATCTTAAGGCGACGTGCGAAAACCTGCTTTTGAAATTTTCACCATTGGCGGTTGCAACCACGCTCTAACGCCAGGGTCGAAACCAAACGAACAAAAAAAATGAGAAAGGTTTTTCGCAATCAGGGTCTGATCAGTCAATGAGTAACCCATGGCGTGAAAAGAATCCTGGAAGTGGCTCCCTTGCGCACCCCAATACCTTAAGCAAGAATTTTTCGTGAAACCGTTTGCTGGGTATTCGAAAGGTTTTCACATTCTCAACTTTAATCTCACTCAATCCTCAAGATGAAACGGACATGAGTGAATCAACCATCCCGGTCATGCCGTGATCCTGCTACAAGGGATTACATGTTTAGAGTGGAGTAGATAGGGCCAGGCCCACTGACAACATATGAAATGTTCGAAAAAGAAGAAAAAAATACGTGCAGGATTATGGGGACTGTTTGGATGGAGAACACAGCTGTGACCACTTGTTTTGAAAACCTAACTGGTATTCCTTCTAATCATCCAGTTATTCATTCACTCAAATCAAAACCAACAAGGCAAAGTCTTTCGTCCACCATATCTTCCTCATGATTTTCGCATTGCCCCAGCCTTGTTTTCCATTAATTTGATTCTTTTTCATATGAGGATCAGCATTATTGACAATTATTTCTCATTTTGTATACTATAAATGAAAATGATAGTAGGTATCAAAATCATGAAAATTAGCAAGACAAACCTGGACACTTCAACCCGAATACTCAGAAAAGTCCAGACACAACATGGTGAGTTATGATCAGCCCCAAGAATTGCTTACTGAATACCAAGGAGGGAACAGCATGAAGATCGGAACACGCGCACCAATGCGGAAAACCCCATGCTTGCTTAAAGGCAGATGGCAACACCTTCCCCTGACAGCGTTTCAGGGGACCCAACTTGTGCTGTGCTGTTTACCGGCCTTTACTGAAAACGATGCCTGGTTGCTAGAACAACAGGTCAACCGGTTTCAGGAAGGAGGGATCGTGCTCGCGGTCTTAGTCCCCGACAACGCCTTTCTTGGGAATTCCTGGGGTCGCCCTCCTCAGGACTTTAATCTTCCATTTTTGACTGATCACCTCAATCGTTTGGGACGTACCCTGCATCTCTCAGCCTCCTTACCGCCCCATCGATGCGAAACATTATTTTTTGACCATCGCTGCTGCCTGCAATTTCGCCTGTTCCATGATCTGAACCTCCGGGGTATCACCACAGTGTTGGAGGTTGCGGAAAGTGATTTTTGTCGGAGATCTGCCGATGGTCTCAAATCCGGGCTAACTAACGACCATTTTCTGCCACAATCTTCATCATTTGAGGTTTCAACAGGCTGAAACTCCTCCTCCATCAATCGAATTCCGTGGCAACCCTTGAAGGAGACACTCTATGATTGCGCCAGCTTCCGCGTTATCCCCCGTTTCAAAAACGCTATTTCTTTCCATTCACCAATGGCTATATCTCTTCTTATGTCTATTCGTGGGGATGTATGCCGGTCTTGCTCAGGCTCCCTCTCAATGGACCGATGCCATTCCAGATCTTGTTCTATGGGGAGTCACAGGTTTGGCAATCGGTTGCCTGGCTCTGTGGGTAGAACGACTTTTGACAACATGCCATCGCTCTACCTTGATGGGAGGGAGTCTCGGCCTCATCATTGCCTTGGCGGGGATCGGTTTTGTATTGATCATAGGGATGGGAACGGGGCTGCTCCAGATATCTTCTCTTAACCCCTCGATCGGGTTGCCTGTGTTTCTTCTTTGTCCCTATATAGGCCTGATGGTCGGCATTGACATCTCCAAGACACTGTCGCCGACCTCAGTCGCGGAATTACCGAAAGTTTCCTCTCCCCACACTCCCCTACCTCCATCGAAAACCGTTCAAAAGTTGGTGGATTCCAGCGCTATTATCGATGGCCGAATACTGCCACTCTGCACCACAGGCTTTTTGGAAGGTCCTTTCATTGTTCCCAAAATTATTTTGCATGAACTCCAGACATTAGCAGACTCGGCGCATCTCTCTAAACGAACCAAGGGGAAGCGTGGATTGGATATTTTATCCCAACTACAGCAGCTGCCAGGTATGGAAGTGGTGGTAATCGAGGATTGGGAACCCGATATATCAGCAGTTGACCATCAACTTATCGCAATAGCCAAAAACCGTGAAGCCAAGATCGTAACCAATGATTGGAATCTGGCAAAAGTCGCGGCGCTTCAAGGTGTGCCATCTCTCAACGTGAATGAATTAACATACCAATTACGCCCCTTGGTATTGCCTGGAGAAACCATACGCGTCTTCATTCACAAAGAGGGGCAGGGGCAAGAGCAGGGGATTGCCCATCTTGATGATGGCACGATGGTGGTCGTCGACCACGGTGCCACTCTAGTCGGGCAAGCAATTGAAGTGGTGGTGACCCGATTCATGCAAACCAGCACCGGCAGAATGATTTTCTCAACTCCACAGTCCAAAACCTCTCCCTTGCTTGTCAACCTTCAACCATCCTCCAAAATTTCGGAGGTGATTTCCGGATACACTCACAGCCTCGTGGAAGATCATGGATGAAAACGGACAAATGGCAGAACCACCCAAACACGTTCTTATGATACAGCATCAGTATTTTTTAACCTGGAAGTCTCCACAAACCAAACTGTCAGCCTATCCGGGAGAAGGCTCTTCCCTTCTCCTAACTAGTGGGGGGCCCATCCGCACTCCTGGGCTCCCTACTTTCTTTGATGCTGGCTTTTGACCAAAATCACCTTAAGAAAGGAATCAACCATGTCATTCCAACGTTGCCCTCAATGCCAGAACAGTACCCTTGCACCAACTGGAGCCTTTTGGTGCTGTACGAATTGCGGATCTGCTATTACTTCCCAGGCCCTAGCCGTCCTCAGGGAGTCGGTCAAAACCAGAGGCCACCGGCAGGCCCACCACATCCAAAAGATCCTCTAATGCTTTATTTGACGAAAGTAGATTTTTTAATAGGGGGTGAGGACATCGTAACCACTGAGCCACGGCGGACCCTGGTACACATTCAAAATGGGCCAATACCTAAGCACAACCCTTTTCATCTCTTGGCGATATCCCAAACGTTCCTGTGGAATTACATTGGTTACACCTCTCAGCGGTTTGGGATAAATCTGGGGCCAAACCGGGTGAACTTAAAAAGGGATTTCAGGCAATTCCGTCAATCATTCATATCCAATCCTGACAATCAGGGCATAACCGAAACCCTCTCCCGTGCACTAAATTTTCGATGCCGTGGGACCATGCGTAAGGGCCAAAGGCTGGCTTTTGGCTGAAATACCCTAATCCAGGCCAATGCCATCTCCCACAACTCACCACGCCGGCAAATGGTGCAAATACACAGAAACAACCTACATTATTCATCCAGAAATTGATCAACAGCGGCGTGAAGAGTCTGTTGAATTTTTTCACATTCTTCACCGGAAAGAATTTTTTCTCCCTCAGAATTGCTCACATAAAAGACATCGGCCACCTGATCTAACCTGGTCCCGATTCTTGCCATATGAATTGAGAGATTCAATTGAACCAGCGTTTTCGCGATCACAAAGAGCAACCCTTGCTTGTCATCGGCAAACACATCAATCACCGTAAAGGAATCCGAGACCCCATGATCAATATGGACTTCGGTGGGATGCCGGCCTGTAGGAAAGGGACGACCAAAGGCCATGCGCCGTCGTCGCTTCACCAATTGATGAACTGATTGTCTTCCCTCCACGACCTCATGAATTTCCTTGGCCACCTCCTCTAGGCGCACAGCAGATGGCGGCCCCTCATAATCTGAATCATGAACCGAGAACACATCCCACACCGTGCCATCCTTCAGTGTCATAATTTGCGCTTCCAAAACTTGCAATCCCATGGCAGCTAACACACCCGCCATT
>JAUIKP010000001.1 GCA_030430725.1 Nitrospiria bacterium | reverse complement strand
CCACATCCTTTCCATTGAGCGGGAAAGCCTGTTGCTTTTCCGAAAAACGGCTGTCTCGTGAACCCCTCTCTACAGAAGGGCTACAAAATATCCAGGACAAATTCCCAATGTACTCCCTGATCCTGGACGCCCCCATCAGGAGGATCCTCCACGTGATTCAACTGTTGCCCCCAATACAGACTGGCATGTGCCCGATTGAAGAAGGATAGGCGGATTCCCGCGCCAATACTGGCCAGGGTCTGCGGATCGGGCGTATTGCGTTTGGCTTCCCAAGACCGTCCCACATCTATGAAGGGAGCCAGTGCCACTGCCACCTTTGGACCAAAAAAGCTGGGAAACATCGGGATTCGTGACTCTACGTTAAACAGAAAGGCATTATCACGCACCAGATAATTTTCCCAGTACCCCCGGACGCTGTACCGGCCGCCCACGGCAAATTGTTCCAGTGCGAATAAGCTGTCGTTGGCAATCTGCAAGGTCAGGCCGCCGAGAAATTCGATGCCGAGAGGATCTACCCGTCTGACATATTGAGCCTGGCCTAACCAGACAAAAAATTCACCGTCCGGATCATCCGAGTTTTGTTTGTTGTTGGTGGCATCCAGGACGTCCAATCCCACACTGAACCGGGATCGAATCGCGAGGACCTGATTGGATTCACGGTGAATCCATTCCTGCCCGAACCGGAGGGCTGACACGATAGCTTTGCCGTTGTTAGTAGCCCCGGGCTGGAAGGAAAATCCCGTTCCGCCAAGGAAACTCTGATTTTCCAGGTGTTCTCCGATGAGGGAAAGGGCAATTTCGTCGTTGAGTGTGCGATAGATGGGTTGACGCAAGGCGATTTTGTATATTTGGGACTTGGTCCTGATGTCCAGATCATCGAATGGTTTTGTGACGACGTTAAAGTCATTGAACCGGAAATTCAGTTCCAGGGTCGTATCCCGTGCCGTGAGCGGGATGATGTAGTTGGCTTCGATGAGAGGCTGCAAGCCCTTGGATTGGCCATAGGTAAAGCGAAAGGCATCGCCCAATCCGAAGGGGTTTTGCACAGCGATATTTCCGAGACCCCGCGACTCGCCAACCGTTGGTGATTGAAAGTTGTTGAATTCTATCCACGCATTGAAGGGGGAGGCTTCCTCCACTTGCACATGGAGGACCCCTTCGCCGGGTTTCAATCCGGGTTTCAACTCCGTGTTTAACCGTTCCGTCCGGGGGTCTTGAAGAAGGAGTTGGAGCTTTTCTTTCAAGGGATTGATATTGAGCGGCGGTCCGCTACTTAAGGCAATCCGGTCCTCAAAATAAAACGGTAGAAAATATTTGGTGCCTTCGATCTGAATGTCGGTCAGTTTTCCCTCAATAATCTGAATGGTCACGACTCCATTCTGTAGTGTCTGGTCGGGGATCACCGCTCCGGAGTTCACATATCCTTTATTCACATAGAGCAGGGTTAGGGCCCGGCGGAGTTCTTCCAGATCATTGGTGGATAACTCCCTGTTTTCGTATGCGGCTGTGACTTTGGCTAGTTCCTCCGCTGAAAAAACGGTGCTTCCCTCAACCTGAATTTTTCGGACCATGACCCGAATCTGGGGCGGGGCTCCTTTCAATTCAGGAATAGTTTCCACTGGAGGCAGTGTGATATCGGGGGAAGGCTTTGGGGGCAGAGGCTCGGTTTTTTTCTCTAGAGGCGGGGGCTGGCCGAACCGTCCGGTGGGATCAAAGCCTGGCTGGACTTGTGCGAAGAGTTGATCTTTTTGTCCTACTTCCGGAAGAAATTGAAGGGATAGGATCAGGAAAACAGTAAGACCTTTCGCAATATCAGCAACCTGAAAAAGCCGTTTGACAAACGAATGGGAGAGGGGGCTTGAACCAAACAACGCATTCCTCGCTGCCATGCATGGCATTCAGTGGAAGAGGTTGTCTGCCGTAAAGGTGTTTTTATACAGGAAGAAGAAAATAATTGCTAGGGATTTATCGGATTGTCGATAAAGGGAGTGTTGAATCATAAAGATGTTCAAGGGCAAATTTGCCGAGGATCAGATTCCTCATCAAAGGCTTCGGGTCGGTTCAAAAAAGTCCGTCCAGCAAGGCCACAGCCGTTTTTACGGGCGGAGCGTACGCGTAGTACGTAAGCACGGAACAATGGCGAGAACGCCGCTGGCGGCTTTTTTCAACAGACCCATAAAGGCTGGTTATGGTGCTTAATGAAGGGTGACCTACATTTTTCGAAGAAGTTTGGATGGGAAAATTTAGAGAAAGTGAAAGCGTGCATACTTCTTTCCCGACCTCAGTCTCGTTTAAACAACCGTGCTCGCTTAGTGACTTTCTTTAACAAGATTTTTATTCCATGCCGGGATTTCAATAATGAGGTCTTTTTCCCCATTCGGGACGCACTGGCACCCCAGCCTTGATTGCAGGGTAAGCCCGGGAGCTTCATCTAATTGATCATTTTCGTCATCCGTGGCCTCGTTGCAGGTGTCCAACCCCTGCTTCACAATGATATGGCAGGTTGAGCAGGCACAAACTCCTCCGCATGCATGTTCCACATCTATCCCATTTCCCAACGCAATATCGAGGATGCTCCCAGGCAATCCTGTTTCCCCATACGGGAACTTTTCTGGATCAACCTCAATTTCAATGGGCTTTTCAGGGGTAATAAAGGTGAGTTTGAATGGTTTTTTTGCGACGGCGGCTTCACTTTTTTCAATATATGGATTACTGCCTCCCATTTAATTCTCCTTGAAAATCAATGTATTAAGATTATTTTTGAAATAATTTCACGGTTACTCATTTTTGCCCTTACTAAATCCGACTAATTAGATCTCCGACCATTTTAGTCTTGACTGACCCAAGAGGTCAATGCTATGTTAAACCCGATCATATAAGTCGGCATTATGGAAAAATAATACTTATAAATATTATTACTTAAATCATGCTAAAGCTGTCCAAAAAAGCAGATTATGCCCTGATGGCTCTCCAATATATGGCCATGGTTCGATCTGGGGAAACCAGTCCCTTCAATCCTAATAGGATCGTCAACACCAAGGAAATAGCCGAGGAACACCATATTCCTCTGGAGTTGTTAGCCAAAGTGCTTCAGACATTGGCTAAATTTGACATGGTGGAAAGTCAGAACGGACCAAAGGGTGGCTATCTCTTGGCCCGTGAGCCACGAGAAATTACCATCGCGCAAGTGCTGGAAGCTATTGAAGGGCCACTGGGGATTGCCGATTGTTACCATGAAAAAGATGAACATGTCTCTTGTGAACAAATTGAGCATTGTAATATCCGGACGCCTCTGTTGCGTGTCCAGGAAAGCATTTTTCATTTACTCAGTAGCATGTCTATTGAAGATATGATGGCCGAGCCACCCTTAATCATCGTGGAATCCCGTAAAACCAAAGGAGTTCAATTATGAAGTTGCCTATATATTTGGATAATCATTCAACGACACCTTGCGATCCTCGGGTGCTTGAAATGATGCTTCCCTACTTCACCGAGAAGTTTGGGAATGCAGCCAGCCGGAATCATAGTTTCGGTTGGGAAGCCGAAGAAGCGGTGGAAGTGGCCAGAAAGCAGATGGCGCACCTTATACACGCCGATTCCAAAGAAATTATTTTTACCAGCGGGGCAACGGAATCGGATAATCTCGCCTTGCAGGGCGTGGTCGAAATGTACCGGGAAAAAGGAAATCACATTATCACAAGTTCGACGGAACACCGGGCGGTGATTGATACGGCAAAATATTTGGAAAAGAAGGGCGTCAAGGTCACCTTCCTCCCTGTTGATAAAGCCGGCATGGTGAGCCCTGATGACGTCCGTAATGCCATTACCGATCAGACGATTTTAATTTCGATTATGATGGCCAACAATGAGATCGGTACGATCAATCCCATTGCGGCCATCGGGAAAGTCGCGAAAGAAAAAGGTGTCCTCTTCCACTGTGACGCGACACAAGGAGTGGGAAAAATTCCTGTAAATGTTCAGGAAATGGGAATTGATCTGATGTCCTTTACCGCCCATAAAATTTATGGTCCCAAGGGCGTGGGGGCTTTATATGTCCGACGTAAGGCGCCAAGAGTGAGGTTGGAGGCGATGATGTATGGTGGGGGCCATGAGCGAGGGATGCGATCGGGGACCTTGGCTGTGCCGCTTATTGTCGGATTTGGGAAAGCCTGCGAACTATGCGAGCAGGAGATGTCTACGGAATCTGTTCGTATGGCCAAGATGCGCGATCGCCTTCAAGAAGGCATAATGGGGAGTATGGATGAGGTCTATTTAAATGGGCATCCGACTGAGCGGTTGCCGAACAATCTCAATATTAGTTTTGCCTACGTCGAAGGAGAGGCGTTGCTCATGGGGGTCAAAGAAATTGCGCTGTCTTCGGGTTCGGCTTGTACGTCGGCTACGCTTGAGCCTTCCTATGTGTTACGTGCCTTAGGAGTTGGTTCGGATTTGGCCCATTCCTCGATCCGCTTCGGGCTCGGTCGATTTAATACCGATGAGGAGGTGGAATACACCATTGATCGAATGATCAAGGCCGTCACGCACCTTCGAGAGATGTCCCCGCTCTATGAGATGGCCAAGGAAGGGGTGGATTTGAAAAGCGTTCAATGGGCAGCTCATTAATTCATGAAACTGAAAAAATATTCTCAATGTTTTTAAAATACACAATGTCATACCATACACCAAAGGGAGGGATAGTTCATGGCCTATAGTGAAAAAGTCATTGATCATTACAACAATCCCCGCAATGTGGGAAGTTTTCAAAAAGATGCAGAGGATGTCGGAACAGGTGTTGTTGGAGCTCCGGAGTGCGGAGATGTGATGAAGCTCCAAATTAAAGTCGAAAACGACACGATTGTGGATGCGAAGTTCAAGACGTTTGGTTGTGGGTCGGCCATTGCCAGTTCCAGTTTGGCGACTGAGTGGCTCAAGGGGAAAACCCTGGATGATGCTCAAAAAATTAAGAATACGGATATTGTTCATGAATTGAATCTCCCACCCGTCAAAATCCATTGTTCAGTGTTGGCGGAAGATGCCATTAAAGCGGCTTTGGGGGATTACCAGAAAAAAACAGGGGAGAAAAAGCTTAAGTCGGAGGGAGCCACTACCTCATCCTAGCTTAGGAGATCGTTCACGATTTGTTGTAGGGAGAAATAGTGATGGATACAAAAACCACGGAAAGCAATTCAACGGTTGCCATGACCGATGAGGCGTTGAAGGAGGTCAAGCGGTTATTGGACCTTCAGGGAATAACTGATGGTGGTCTTCGATTGGGAGTGAAGGGTGGCGGTTGTTCGGGGTTGAGTTACACCGTCAACTTCGATGACAAGATCGGGGAATTTGATACCGTCACTGAAGTGGATGGCGTAAAAGTGATCGTCGATGCCAAAAGTGCCATTTATCTCCAGGGGATGACCTTGGATTATCAAAAGGACATGGTGAGTGGTGCCTTCAAATTTATCAATCCCAATGCTACCAAGACATGTGGGTGCGGAGAGTCGTTTTCAGCATAAGACCAATTTTCTTTAATGACATAGTGAGGTAACAACTCGGGCATGGCGCAGTTCACCATGCCCGAGTTGTCAGATTTAGAAATCATGGAACATCAACATCCAGCCGCGACAAAAGCCCGAGAACTTCCCATGGCGCGCAGCATGTGCTGGCACTGCCAATCGGAAGTCACAGGAGAATATCTCTGTGGGCAATGTGTCAAGGTTCAGCCGCTCTCAAAGGACTTGGATTATTTTGCCTGCTTTCAGCTCCCTCGTCTGTTGAACATTGACGAACAGCAATTGGAGCAGACATTTTATGAATTAAGTCGTACTTTTCATCCTGATTTTTATTCCACAAAGGACGAATCGGAGAAAGCGATTAGTTTAGGAAATTCGGCGTTTCTGAATGCCGGCTATCGAACACTCAAGGATCCCATTCAACGGGCGGAATATTTGATCCGGTTGGAGGCTGGAGCGGTGAAAGATATTCGATCGAATCCCCCGGCGGATCTGTTTGAAGAAATTCTTGAGCTGCAAGAGGATTTGGAGACATTTCGACAACTGGCCCCTAAGGGCGGGTCATCTGAACTTGAGGCGCTTCGGAAAAAGTTGCAAGACGAACGAGAGCGTTTGGAGAAACGCCAGACTGAAATGGAAGAGTCCCTGCAAGGTCAGTTCAAACAATGGGATCAATTGCAAACACGCACTTCGCTTCCGGATGAGGTCCGTGAGGAAAAAAAATCTATTCTGCGTGGTATGCAGGAAATTCTTTCTAATCGAACTTACGTACGGAATATGGTCAACGATTTGCTCGAAACCACGGGCTAATCATCATCAGCTAAAGGAATATATTGTGGGTGTCATTGTTGGTATTGATTTGGGAACGACAAACTCGCTGATTGCCTTTATGGATAAGGATGGGCCTCATGTTATCCCCGGTCCGGATGGGCAAACCAAAGTGCCTTCCATCGTCGGGTTAACTGATAATGGGATGATCGTGGGAGAGCCGGCGAAAGCTCATTTGATTCGTGATCCTTCCCGAACCATTTATTCCGTAAAGCGGTTTATGGGCAAGGGGCTGGCTGATGTGGAGGACGACCTGAAGTATTTTCCTTATCAGCTGCATGAAAAAAACGGGGTCATTCGAATTGAAATGGGAGGGAAAACATTTTCTCCCCCTCAAGTGTCAGCCATGATTCTGAAAGAATTAAAACGGCGGGCTGAGGAATATTTAAAGGAAGACATTTCCAAGGCTGTGGTTACCGTCCCGGCGTATTTCAATGATAGTCAGCGGCAAGCTACCAAGGATGCGGGTATGATTGCCGGATTAGAGATCTTGCGTATCATTAATGAGCCGACCGCCGCCTCTTTAGCGTATGGCCTGCAGAAGAAGACGCAGGGTCTGATCGCGATCTATGATTTAGGCGGAGGGACGTTTGATATCTCTATTCTCAAATTAAAAGATGGAATCTTTGAAGTTCTGGCAACGAATGGGGATACCCATTTAGGGGGTGATGATTTCGATCAACTGCTCGTCGATGTGATGGTTGATGATATTTTTCAGACTCAAGGAGTTAGGGTCGGGGAAAATCCCGATTTAATGCAAACCGTTCGATTGGAGGCGGAACGTGTGAAAATCCGGTTGTCGGATGAAACCCAAGCTCAGGCGGTGATAAAGCTTCCCAATTCGACATATGAAAAGCTATGGACACGGGAGAGTATGGAAACGTTAACGATGGGTTTGGTGGAAAGAACCCTGGCCCCTTGTCAGCTTGCGCTCAAAGATGCCGGCTTAACCGCCAGTCAGATTGATGAAGTGGTCCTGGTCGGCGGAAATACTCGCATGCCACTGGTTTGGCGAAAAGTGGAAGAACTGTTTGGCCAAAAGCCGCATTCCGAACTTAACCCCGATGAAGTTGTCGCGTTAGGGGCGGCTGTTCAAGCTGATATTTTAGGTGGTCATACCAAAGACCTGTTGTTACTGGATGTGACTCCTTTATCATTGGGAATCGAAACAATGGGCGGGGTCATGAGTGCGCTGATCCGTCGAAATACCACGATTCCAACCAGTGCAAAGGAAATGTTTACGACCTATGTGGATGGGCAAACCTCGGTGGATATTCATATCCTCCAAGGAGAACGGGAATTGGTTAAAGATAATCGAAGCTTGGCCCGTTTCCAATTAAAGCTTCCACCATTGCCGGCAGGGGTCCCTCGCGTGGAAGTCAACTTTCTTATTGATGCCAATGGGATCCTACAGGTAACGGCCAGAGATATCCGCACCGGTGAGGCTCAATCAGTTCAGGTGAAGCCTTCTCATGGACTCACCGACGATGAGGTGGAAGGGATGGTTCGTGATTCTTTCCAATTTGCTACCGAAGACATCAAAGCCCGTCAGATTATAGAAGCACGGAATGAAGCCAATGCGATCATCGTGGCGACCGAGAAAGCTCTAGGGCGTGCAACGAATTTAATTAGTGCAAAAGAAACGGACAGCATTCGTCAGATTTTACAGCAGCTTGATGCAGTGAAAAACGGAGACGATCATCGCGCCATACGTGCGAAAATTGCTGAGGTTGAAAAAACGACGCACCATTTAGCGGAAGTGTTGATGGATGCTACGTTGAAAGAAGCTCTCGAAAGTAGAAAATTATCTGACGTCATTAAATAATCCCTCAAGTAGGGAGATTTTCGGCATGGCCAAAACCCATTAATTCAGAGGGAAGAAATCATGGCTCAGGAATTTATGTGGGATGATACTGAAGATATTGCTATCCGACTGCAGGAGGAGCATCCCGACCTTGATCCGTTAACGGTCAGGTTCACGGATTTACATGCGTGGGTAGTTGCTCTTCCTGAGTTTAAGGACGATCCAAAAACGTCCAATGAAAAAAAACTGGAGGCCATTCAAATGGCCTGGTATGAAGAGTATCAGGAAGCCCAGTCCTGAACGTGTGTTACGGTGTATTCGTCCTTCCGAAGAGTTCTATCAAAATGGGGAAAGCTTGTTGGATGAATCTGAGTTCAACCGGTCGAACTCAAAAAAATCCATAGGATTTGCCTTCTGAGGAGCCGCTTTTCCTGGTTCCGTTCCCTTACGAAAAACTTCCGTACTGATATTTTGACTGCTCTTGGATGGCAAGTCACCCGTCGTGGTGTCGATCTGCGCGAATTGAATGTCATTAGGAATAGGAAAGGTCATAACTGGTGAGTGTAGAAGTGCTTGATCAACAAATTTGGTCCATATTGGCAGGGCCGCATGCGCGCCGGATTCCAATCTGCCGAGTGTCCGAACCCCATCAAATCCCACCCATACTCCTGTCGCCAAATTCGGGGCATACCCGACAAACCATGCATCGTTATAACTATTTGTGGTTCCAGTCTTCCCGGCCAATGGCCGACCAATAGATTTAGCGAGTCTTCCCGTTCCGCTTTGAATGACATCCATGAGCATATTGGTGATCAAGTAGGCGTTTTCCTTAGTCATGGCTTGTCGTGGTTCGAACTGGTGTTGTTCTAAGATCTCCCCGTTGAGGTTCTTGGCATGTGTAATCATATATGGTTCGAGCCATAACCCCTGATTCGCGAAGACGCCATACGCAGAGGTGATTTCTTGGAGGGTTACACTGGAGGATCCCAAGGCTAAAGAGAGATCTTGGCTGAGCGGACTTCGAATTCCCAGACTGCTGGCGATATTGACGACTTCGGGAACTCCGATTTGCTCAAGCAACCTGACGGTGGCGGCGTTACGGGAATGTCGCAATGCTTCACGAAGGGAAATGGTCCCAAAAAAGCGTTTTTCATAATTTTCGGGCTTCCATACCCGGTCTAAATCCTCGTCTTCATAGACGACGGGGGCATCGAGAATCAACGTTGCCGGTGTGAGACCTTGTTGAAGCGCCGAAGCGTAAATGAGTGGCTTGAAGGCAGAACCGGGCTGTCGCCGGGCAATCACCGCACGATTAAATTGACTTCGAGAAAAGTCATACCCTCCCACCATTGATTGCACGGCGCCTGTCCTCGGATCCATAGCAATGAGAGCGCCTTCTACGATTGGAGTTTGCTCTAAGACAAATTCGCCCGATTCGACAGTGCCGTTTTTCGGGGCGACTTCAATGATGTCACCGACCTTCAAGAGTTGGAGGGGAGTGGCGTTTTTAAGAACCACCGCTGTTCCCACATCACCGGTTTTCTCCAATTGTCGCTGGGCCCATCGCATATCCTCGAAAAGAATTGAGCCTTTATAGGTATTTCCAATCAGGATTTGAGCAGATTGTTTGGTTACCCTGGTCACGAGCGCTCGGTAAAGGCCATGGACAAGAGCTGCCTTTGGACTCTGTAGCTCCGGAAAGGAATCGGGGGGCGTGAAATCTTTGGTGAAGGGAATATGGTCAATCGGTCCCCGCCAGCCTTGACGTTTATCTAATTGGCGGAGTCCCGTACGAACCGCTTCTTCCGCGATTTTTTGCATGGCAATGTTTAAGGTCGTGTAGATTTGTAATCCGCCTTTGTATACGAGAGTTTCCCCGTAACGGTCCACCAAGTGCTGACGGACCTCTTCCAGAAAATAGGCCGCGATCGGTTCTATGGATTGGTGGCGGTAGGATAAGGTAATGGCCTTGGCGGCTTGCGCCTCCTCGTTGGTGATATACCCGGCTTCCACCATACGCCCTAAGACCAATTCTTTCCGCGATTTAGCCAGATCTGGATTCCGATAGGGAGAGTAGGTGTTTGGGGCTTTTGGAAGACCAGCCAAAAAAGCTGATTCAGGAAGACTCAGATCCGAGACGTTTTTATCAAAATACGTTAATGCGGCAGCTGCGACTCCATACGCACCGTGACCGAAATAAATCTGGTTTAAATACATTTCTAGAATTTGCTCTTTGGTCAACACCCATTCCATTTTCACTGCGAGAATGAGTTCTTTGATTTTTCGCTGGTACGTTCGTTCGGGAGAAAGAAAGAGGGCTCTGGCTAGCTGTTGGGTAATGGTGCTCGCGCCTTGAAACCGACCACCTTTTTTGAGATTGGTCCAGGCTGCCCGGCCGATGCCGACAATGTCCAGCCCGGGGTGATCAAAAAATCGGGAATCTTCTGTTGCAATGACCGCTTGCGTAAAGGCTTTGGGAATTTTCTCGATAGGCGTATACAGACGACGTTCAATGAAAAATTGCCCAATGAGTTCACCGTTATCTGCATAGACTCTTGACACTAAACTGGGATGGTAGTCTTGAAAGGAGTCAAATGTGGGAAGGTCACGGGTCGCAATCCAGAGAATTCCCGCAAGCCCTCCTACCCCGATACACAAGGTGAGGAATGTGGCGATCATGGTAATTCGAAGCCAGGACCATCCCCGTAGCGTGGAACAAAACGTCTGAAATTTACTCATAAAGATTAGGTAACCAACAACGGCCTAGAGATTGGAAAAATTTTGGATGGCATCTAAGGAGGAAGAAGATTTCACTGGCCTTTTATTTACGATACCCCGAGTTAGAGTTAAACACAAGGTCGATATCTGTTCGGAGTGGACGGCATGTATGCCGCCATGGCCCATGGCAACAATGTTGGGATTAGAGGTGGTGAAAATAGGTACGAAGGAAAATACAAGATTTGAACACTCACTGCCCTCTTACTCGGCAAACTGCTACTTGAGCGAAATGTCGCTACTTGAGCGAAATGTCGTTAGGGCTAAATGGACAATACTGTAGGGCTTCTGGCAGATTGACAAACTTTTTCACCCCATGGTACCACCAAAGGTCAAGTGAGTTTTCGGCATTTCCATTACAACGAAGGAGAACAATCATGTCGACAGATGTTGCCGCAGAAGTTAAAGTCGGAGACGAGGCCCCCGATTTTACATTAAAAGATCAAGACCAAAAGGATATTAAGCTTAGCGACTATCGCGGAAAGAAGAACGTCGTTCTGGCATTTTATCCTCTGGATTGGAGCCCGGTTTGTACCGGAGAAAATAAATGTTTAACCGATGATTTTCCCAACTTCGAATCAGTCAATGCCGAAATTTTTGGCATAAGCTGTGATAGCTTTTTCTCCCACAAAGCCTGGGCGGATTCTTTAGATCTTAAGCATCAATTACTCGCCGATATGCATCGGACGGTGTCTAAGGCCTATGGATTATATTTTGAGCCGTTGAATTGCTCAAAACGGGCTACCGTCATCGTGGATAAAAATGGAAAAGTGGCCTATGCGAAAGTTCAAGATATTAAAACCGCTCGTGACGACAAAGAAATTTTGGAAGCATTGCAGAAGTTGAAATAAGCAAAAAGATGGTCTGACCGAAGGGGTTGGTCTTTAGCTTTACCCCTTCGGTCTGTAATTTGCACAGTGAGGCTGTGATGTCCGGTATCGTAGAAGATGTGAACGATGACAATTATGAAGGCTTTACGGACGCTTCGGCTGCGGTTGTCGCTTATGGCATTGCGACCTGTGAACCTTGTAAAGCCTATGATCCTGTTCTTGCCGACATTGCCCAACAGTATTCGAATGTGCGATTTGGAAAGGCTAAAATGCACGTTCCAGGTCGGTGCCGGGCCATTAAAAAGCGGTATCAGTTTGAAACGTATCCCACCACCCATTTCTTTTCCAATGGAACGCTTGTGCTCGCCAAAGAAGGAAAATTAGAGCCCACCGAACTAGCGGACTTGATTCGCCAATCGTTTTCTATCCAAACCTAAATTCTGTTTTGGTGGAAACCTCACCTTGTTCTTGCTCTCCTGGTCAGTAGAGGATTTTTAGGGCCAGCAGGGTATCCCTGTCGGTGTACGTCTGGTGTTTCTCAGGCTAGCCAGAATACACAGCCACGGCATCTGCTTGTTGGCTCACGGAGACTCGGTAAAGCGGTGGGGTGTGGAAGTGGGGCTCCAGTATTTCCCATATGACTTTCGCAAGCGTGGAGTCTGTAACAGGAATATTGGCAAAGGCCTGATCCTGGCTCAGGTTTTGCTGGTCAAATCGTGTAAGGATCTGGGCTCTGACGAGTTGATCCACTGTCTGTAAATTCATAACCTGCCCGGTGTCGTCGGAAATTTGGCCTTTGGTGGCTATCCACAGATCATAATCGTGCCCCTGAATATGATTACTGGATTGATGAAGGGCTGAAAACCCATAGTGTCGAGCGATTACGGCCGATTCCCTGTTAGAAGGTTGGAGAGCATCATTCATGAAACAGGCATTCACCTCGGCGTAAAGGGTTTCGTCCTCATAAAGACGAAGTGCATCCGGATTAGGAAGGTCCGGATGTTTTTTTAAAATGTACCAGAGGGTGACGGCAAGATTTTCGGTCGTGGGAATTCTTTTGGAAAAATATGGGGTGTCGAGATTTAAGTTTTTATGATCAAATTGTTCCAAGACCTGATTTAAAATGTGTTTTAAGTCATATAAATTGATGATCATCCCTGTGACAGGGTCGATGTTCCCCTGCAAGGTGACTTCCAATAAATAATTATGGCCATGGGTATTCACATTATTACAAAGACCAAAAACCGCACGGTTTTTGGCTTCATCCCATTGAGGATTGTGGTAGCGGTGAGAGGAGCAAAACTCTAGACGTTTGGTGAGGGTCGCTTTAGGCATGAAGACTCTTTAAAAAAGAAAAAGGGCTGGACCTTGGTTGCCTATGGAAGCCCAAGTCCAGCCCTAGTTGGTTAGGGTCCTGAGAGAATATTTTCTAGGTCGAGAATGAGCTTCCACACCCACAGGTGGACTTCGCTTGAGGATTTTTAATGGCAAATCCAGACCCTTGCAGACTATCAACGTAATCGACTTCGGCGCCGCTGAGCATTGGGGCGCTTTGGGAATCCACAATGACCTTCACGTCACCTTTTTCGATGATGGTGTCATCATCGCTGGTTTTGTCTTCAAACGACATTCCGTATTGATAGCCGCTGCATCCTCCGCCTTTGACGTAAATGCGCAAACCGACAGAATTTTCTTCTTCCTTAATCAGCTCCTTGATTTTCTGCTCTGCGATCGGGGTAATTGTTACCATAGTCGTTGTATCCTCCTTATGATCCCATAATTTTTTATAGATTCATCTTTCCTTTCAATCGGTTAAAAGGAATCCAGCATTGAACTTATATCTTAAAGCAGGACTTTTAATCTTGTCAATTTATCGTTGAGCTGTGTGGTTACGGAATCATGCATGACAAAATGATGAATCACTCGAGATCTTTTAGCCATTCATGCCTCAACTCCTGAGAAACTGGGGCTTCTGCACGATATTGAGGGTGGAGGATAGTGAGAAAGGCAGGGATTTCCATTTGGGCCAGGAGGTCTCGAAAGGTTGGGGTGGTGGAAAATCGTACAAAATGCACGGCACTGATTTTATCTTCCTTGCTATGCCCGGACTCAAATTTGGCAAAAATGGAGATATCGCCAACCTTAAGGCCCACGGTATCGGCCTGGTCAATATTTTTAAAGGAATCCAGAAGCGATTGAATTTTTTCGGAATCGGTGATTTCGATAAACAGTGTGGCGCTCAATTCATTACGATCTGGTAGGAGAGCATTATACACGTCGCATTCTTCCTGAATTTTCCGGGGATCAAAAATTCGCTCTATTCGAATCATTTCTTGTATTTGAAATAACAGGGTTTCCCGATTCTCAAATACGAGTGTCACGAATTCCCCTACTGAAATTCGGCGCCGTTTTTTAAGGGCAATGATGTTTTGCCGAATGGCGTCACGGCTTTCCTCATATTGAGCAGCCGAGAGGAGATCTTGGGGTGTGAGTAATTTCATGGCGTTAATCCATAGGCGTTACGAACGACTTGAATAGGATGAAGAGTCGATTGAGTTGGTGCAGTTTGCAGGGCTTGGTCCAGTTGTAGTGCCGACAGAGGACAATCGGAGGCGACGACGTCGAATGGCTCCTCTTGAATTTCTCGCACGGCTTTCCTGGCGATTTTCATCGAGAGATCAAAAAATTCAGTCTTGGCACTCCAGGCTCCATCGTGTCCTGAACATTTCTCGATCAGATGAACCGTTGCTCCCGTCAACTCCATCAATTCTTTTGATTTGAAGCCGATGTTCTGATCACGTAAATGGCAGGGAATTTGATATGCCACGCGTCCGGGATTGGCTTGAAAATCAAGGGAAAGTCTGCCTTCCCGTTTGAGCCGCATTAAATATTCACAAAGATCATACGTGCGCTCGCTCATTTGCTTTATTTCGGGTGTGGGTTTGAGGTAAGGGAATTCCCGTTTGAACATCAGGCTGCAACTGGGTGCTGGAATGACGATATCATATCCCTGGTCGAGGTACCGCGAAAAAAGTCGATATTGAGATTCGGCAATCTGGGCCATTCCATCGGTATCACCCAGGTCAAAGCGTGGCATCCCACAGCACTGCTGATTCGGGGGAACCACGACCTCAATGTCATTTTTCTCCAAAATTTGCACGGCAGCTTTCCCAATATCAGTTACCTGATATGTCACCAGGCAGCTTGGGAAGAAGGCTACTTTCCCTTGGCCATGGGCACGTGCGGGAGTCGGCCTACGCTGATCCCACCATTGGAAAAAGGTCTGCGATTGAAACGAAAGGACTTGACGGTTTTTGTGTACTCCAACTATAGGCTCAACCAGACGACGAAGCCATGGTGTACGAAGAGCCCAATTGGTTAGGGGGGCGGTCAGGCTTCCCAGTTTTCCGATCAAATCGGTTTGGATCAGGAACTTGTCACGCCATGTGGCCCCACCCTCAGCCACCCGTTGCTTCTTCCAGGCAGCCATGAGCCGGGGAAAATCCAGATCATATTGATGGGGGGGGGAATAGGGACAATGGTTGAAGCAGAGTTTGCAGTAATAACATTCCTGTTCAATCTTTGTGAAATCCTGTGCAGTGAACTGCGTTGAGTCGCTCTCATACTCATCAATCCGGTCAATTAGGGTATTGAACGAGGGGCACAAATTAAAGCATCGTCGACATCCGTCACAGACATCGAAAATGCGTCGTGTCTCAGTTTCGAGTTGAGACCGTGTCCAGCCTGGAGTGATAAGGTCAAATTTTGGCACAGAAAATGTCTTCGTTTGAGAGTCTCTAAAAACTTGCTTACAGGGCGGCAGCCGTCTTCGGCGACCGCCGCCATGTGGAATAATGCCGAAGCTATCAGCCCTGTTTCAGGGATTCCAGTCCTTTCGTGAATCGGTTGGCATGGGATCGTTCCGCTTTGGCCAATGTCTCAAACCATTCTGCGAGTTCCTCAAGGCCTTCATCACGAGCGGTTTTGGCCATGCCGGGATACATCTGGGTGTATTCATAGGTCTCGCCTTCAATTGACGCTTTCAAATTGGCTTCGGTGTTGCCAATTGGCACGCCGGTCGCAGGATCCCCGACTTCCTTTAAAAAGTCCAGGTGACCAAACGCATGTCCGGTTTCAGCTTCCGAGGTATCACGAAACAGACCGCCGATATCGGTGTAGCCTTCAATATCCGCCCGCCGGGCGAAATATAAATAGCGTCGATTCGCTTGCGATTCGCCCGCAAACGCCGCTTTTAAGTTTTCGTGGCTTTTTGTGCCTTTAAGAGCTTTTCCCATGGAGTCCTCCTTTAACGGTTGTGGGGTGTAACCCCGGTGATGAATGGTTGACGGAGCCCCCCGTGTGACGGCGACAGGAGCCGCAAAGTCCACGGAAAGCGACCTGATGACTGGTGATTTCAAAATCGTTGGGAATGCCGGCTGGGATAGTCAGGCGATTCAGTCGAGGATCAATGACATCGAAAATGGCCTGGCATCCCAGGCAAATCAAATGGTGATGGGGAGATAGGTTGGCATCAAATCGAGCACGGGTATGGCCAATATTGACTTCATGAATCAACCCGGAGTTCCGCAACACCCCAAGTGTGTAGTAGACGGTGTTCAGAGACATCATGGGGAATTGCGGAGCCACTTCAGCATAGAGCTCTTCCGCTGTCGGATGAGTGGTGCTGCGAAGGAGTGCGTCATAAATAGCGGTTCGTTGCGGAGTCGTTTTTAATCCGCATCCCTGAAACTTCTGCTTGATGTCAGTAAAAGAAATTTCCATGTCATTCCTGTTTAGGAATAGTTACTATTTAGCAAACCCTAAAAGAGACGGTCAACAGGAGTGCGCCAACTGCCCAAGGAAAAGCCAAACAAAAAGGTAGTGGGGGAGGTCCATATTTGGGCGAATGGCGTCTTCTAAGGTCTTGACCGTTATCCAGGAATCCACTGTCGCCATCCCCGGCCTTCGTGCCCAAACTGAAATTGAGTGGGATGAAAAATCTCAGCCAAAATTTCAAGGGATTCTACGAGACGCGGGCCAGGGCGGTTAAAAAACTGATTCCCATCCGTCAAGTACACCTTCTGATTCTGCACTGCTCGTAACTGTGACCAAAACGGATGTGATGTCATGACCGGCAATTCTTCTTGAATGCGAATCATGGAAAATCCACAAGGCATCAAAATCAGGAAATCCGGATCCGAAGCGGCTAGGGCTTCCCAGGTTATCCATGGAGCGTGTGTCCCCCTCTGGCCAAACACCGATTGCCCTCCGGCCAAATGAACCAGTTCGGGTACCCAGTTGCCGGCAGCCATCAGTGGTTCCATCCATTCGATGCAGGCTACAGTAGGGGGAGTAGATTGATGTTGGGAGCAGTCCGCAATATCGCCCATGCGTTGGTGAGCCTGTTTCAGAAATGCCTGTCCTGCAGCGTGCTGTCCTAAGCCGTCCGCCACTCTGGTCAGATCGTCCCAAACCCCTGACAAGTCCTGCGCACCCAGGGAAATCAACGTGGGTGACAGGCCTATCAAGTCGCGAAGAGCCCGCTGCACCTCATCAGCGCTCACGGCACATACCTCACACTGGGTCTGGGTTACGATGACATCAGGTCGTAAGTCCTGCATTCGGTCGACCAAGACCTCATACAAGGAAAGGGCCGACTGGAGACGTTTGGAAACCTGAGCATGAATAGCTTGACTCGTTCCCTCACGATCCACTGTGGCTTGAGTGCAAACAGGCAGAGGGATGATGTCGAAAGGAAAATCGCATTCGTGTGAACGGCCGACAAGCTGGGCACGGCAACCTAATGCGCAGACCATTTCTGTCCCACTAGGAATCAACGACACAATGCGAGAAGCCACAAAATTTCCTTTAAAGTGAGTGAGGATAGGAAGAAATAATCGCTCATCCTACCTGAGGATGGCAGGGCGTTCGCAACATCTTTTTGATTGGTTGGGTTGTTTGGGAGAAAGCGGGAAGAGCATGGAAGCTACCTTCCATCTATGGTACAACGGTATCAGCGCGATCCGGTCAAGCGATAGTGATCATGCCCTGTATATACTAAATGTCATTTCGCAATTGATCACAGAACTCCGAACCCCATTCATCAAGGAGGTGTGTATGGCAGCCAAGGCGTATATTCTCATGAAAGTCAAAGCAGGAAAAGTCCAAGATGTATTAGAGACCCTCAAAGCCCTTTCCGGGGTGGAGCAAGCTCATGCCTGTTTCGGTCAGCCTGATATCTTTGGTCTGGTCAATGCGCCTGATGACCGCGCTTTGTCCAATCTCATCATGGCCAAGATTCACACCATTCCGGGAGTGGAAGAAACCGATACGCATATCGTTGTCCAGGATTAATCAGCACGTGTTAGCTTGAGCCCGCGGCCCCTTCGGGTGGCCGCGGGATATCCCGAAGGGGACAAAACGCTCAAAGACCCAGTTTTTCCTTCCCGCCTATTTGAGTAACGAGTTTTCGCGAAATTCCTCTCCCTGAACTTGACGCAGGTCCTTTGGAAACATCTGCCTTGGTGGTGGAAGAATAAAAGGCCAAGTCCGTATAAATAGGGGTCCGAGAATCAAGATTGGAGGGCTCACGCCATCTCACTCGATGTGTCCATTTGCTACGCCCACATTGACAAAAAGTCTTGGGATTGTACCACATAACTAATGATCAGTTATCTGGTAATCTGGTACGCCCCCTAATTTACACCGATTTTTGTGCCGTATCCCATCAGATACATTTAGTATACTATTGGATAAACATTCCTCACGTGTTTCTTTTTCTCTGCATCATCGGTTTTTCCTTCCACCGTTAAATTTTTCTTCTATAACAATTTGTTAGCCGTGCGTTTTCCTTCCTTAGTCTTCATGGGCATCATCTATGCTTCCATTTGGTTTGCAAAAGCCTAGCGTTCTGTCTTCGGTTTTATTTGCTGTGGAGTATGGATATGGCTTCGAAGAGTGAAGTGGTTCAGGCCAGAGTGACCACGGTGACGAGACCTTCTATCTTTATTAGTTATTCGAGGAGGAATGTCGATTACGTGGACCGGCTGGTTCGGAGTCTCGAAGGGTTAGGGTTTGATTGCTGGGTTGATCGGCAGGATCTGGAAGGTGGTACGACTTGGAGGGAAAAAATCAGTCTTTCGATTCGAAAGTGTCAGGCCTTTGTGTTGGTGATTTCACCAGATTCCATGAATTCCCCCATTGTTGCTCAAGAGGTGTCCCTGGCTGAATTCCATGGTCGTACCATTATTCCTGTTATGTATGAGGTCTGCGAACTTCCGCCGGGTATTGATCTTCAAATACACAAATTGCATTGGGTCGATTTTGCCGTCAATCAATATGATGACGCGATGGTGCAATTGGAAACGGCTTTGTGGGCCGCCACGAATACCCGAAAAGATGGGGCAGCACTGACCCAAAGACGTTTGAATGCCTGGAGGCCATGGGTTGGGTTCTTTTATCTACTTTCCGGAGTCTATTACCTTGCAGCCATTTTGCTTTTTGTTGGAGGGTGGCATGCGATTTTTAGTGCTGATCAATTGCATTTTCTTGGGGGTCTTTCCGATTTCGATCGAGTGCTCTGGGTGTCTATTGCCCTCCTGCATGTGGCGGGCGCGTTTTTCTTACTCAGACTGTGGCATCTGGTGGTTGGAATATTTTTGACCGATTGGTGTGTCTATACAGTGTATGTGGTTCAAGATGTGGTGTTGAACGCACCGGTGGAATTTCCCACAGCTACCCTGGTGAGTTATGGAGTCTTTTCGCTTGCCGTCTGGTATGTCTGGCAACTACGAAAGGCTAATCTTCTTTCATCTTCTTCGAATTCTCGAACGGGGAAGGAGAGTGAAGAGCCGCGGGAAGAGGGTGTGGCTTTTGGGTTAGACAAAACGATCAAAAAGGCGAACATCCCGAAAGTTATGGAGAAATTATCGCACCGATAAACAGAGGGGTGAAAGTTCCCGTTTATTCCCTAACCAAGGAGGGCGTTATGGATATTTCAAAAGTCATCGGGGGTGCAAAGGCTAAGGCAGAAAAACTATTACAAGACTTCAATAAAGCGCTGCCAATCATGAAAGACCTTGGGTTATCCGTGGGGAATATTGCGGTCAATGTCAGCTTTTTCCCCAGCATGCAAGCCAGGCTACGTGGTTCGATCGATTGTATGAAAAAAGAACGGATTCAACAACTGATTACCCAACATCAGCAAAATAAAATTGCTGTTACTGTACTCAAAGGGTTGTATACAGCCGCCAATGTTCAAAATGTGGTGAAGGGAATTCCATTTAAGGGGGTAGAAGTCCAAATGAAATTGGGCATTCTCTCTAATGTGAATGTAAATTTTATTCGGGATGGGGTGACCGCAACGGCATCTGAGGTTCAGAGATCGCAAATCAGTGATGGCTCGTCCGACGCCAAGGGGCAGTCCAGGGAATCGACCGATTCTCAGGATGCCGCTTAGAGTGCTGAGGGTAATTAGGTATAGATGGTAAATTATCAGAAATCGAACGGGGTGCAAAGGCGTGATCGGGGGATCACGCCTTTGTCATTTCATCGAAGTGAATAGCCCGTTAGACTTAGAACAAACCGGAAGCGTGGCCGGAATTGGCCATGAAAAATAGCATGGGTATGGATAGTAAGGTGTTGGTACGTGACGCCAATAAGGCCATCCGTCCCGCCTTGGCTTTTTCTTCAGGTGTGGCTTCCTTGAGCCCAAGGACTTTCTTTTGATTGGGCCAAATAATTCCCCACACATTCAGCAACATTATGGTCCCAAGCCAGGCGCCCATGCCGATCACGGCATCCTGTCCCTGCAGCATAAAGGCACTTCCCATCCGATGCTGATTCATCAGTAAGGCGGCACCGAATATCCAGGTGAACAAGGCTCCCCAGCGGAACCACCAGAGCGCATTGGGCACCAGGTGTTTAAAGGCTTCGGCTTTGGTTTCGGGTGTAACGGCTTTGAGAAATGGCACTTGGATGAAATTAAAGTAATAGAGAATCCCAATCCAGGTAATGCCCGCGAGGAAATGCCCCCACGCTAATAAACTTTCCATAAAAAGTCCTCGTATTCGTTAGGTTGATGAAATAAGTCGTTGGAGGTGATGAGGTGTTACACCAGCATTTTGACCAGGCCGTACAGGACCACGGTCAATACAAAGCCGGCAGTGATGGTGCCAGAGATCGTATCGAGCGGATTGCCCATTGTCTTCCTCCTTTATTGTTCGCAGTAATGAGAAGCGGGTTGTGTCATGTGGACTACGGAACGTAGCCAACACGTATCTGGTGATCTAGCCTAACGTAGACCGGCTATCTTGTTCAAGATATCTGACCAAAGGTTTCAAAAGGATTTACTTCGGGGTGATCCGACGAGCCTTTGGTGGAGTGGAAGCCGGCAGACAGAACCGCCACAATTTCTTTGCCCAATCTCCCGCATAGTCCACGCCAATTCGAGGCAGAGTCTGAATCCGTTTTGACGAAACGGCCAGACCGTGGTCTTCGATCCAAAGGGTGGTGCCGACTGTGGCATCCAGTCCGTTGTGCGTGCGATCAATTTCTAAAAAACGGCAGACCCGGCCGGGGCCGTCGATGCGTCCGGGCGAATCCGGCGAATGATCTTTTCCCAAAATTTCCAATCCTCGAATTAAGACTGCGGCAGGAAATTCCTCCTGTTCCGTCACGATATTGAGACAGTGGTACATTCCATAAATCAGATACACATAGGTGAAGCCAGCCGGGCCAAACATGATTGCTGTCCGTTTCGTACGGCCTTTGGAAGCATGGCAGGCCCGATCCTCCGGTCCCACGTAGGCTTCCGTATCCACAATCTTGGCATGGATGATCCCGTTGGGCGTTTGTTTGATCAGCACCTTTCCCAACAATTCTCTCGCGACTTTCAATGTGGGCCGCTCAAAAAATACTCTGGGTAAGGGATTGGGATGGTTCGAATGGTCCCTCTTACAAAGGGGAGGAAGATTCATCATGTGACATGAGGGCCGTAGGGTGGCAACGTCGTAAGACGACCATCGTCCAGTGGGCCGCCGACAGTAAAATGATAAAGCGATTGCCACGTGGTTTGAGGATGCACGCCGAGCACCCGATGGACCGGATCATCAAAAAAACAGCCGATCCCGGTAGACCGGATGCCGGCCGCTTCGGCCTCCAGATAGAGTACTTGTCCGATCACCCCGGTTTCCCAAAACAACCGTTTGTAAAACCACGGCCCATACGTTTCTAAGCTTTTCTCGAATTCTGCCACCATTCCAAGCGAAAAAGCACTGTCACCGGCAATGTCCTGCCCGCAACTCAGTTGTTTCGCCAGATTTTGTGCGTTCCCGTCTTCCAAGAGGTAGAGCGGAAGATTGGAGGGGCAGGCTTCGGGAATCGACCAGACAAACTGCTCGTGCATCGCGCTTTTAAAAAACACGAGGTCTCGGTGGTCCGGATTCCGGTTGAGCCAATACAGGCCGGGCGGGATGCCGTCTATGCGGTGAACGAACAGAACCAGGTGAATGGTGGGATCCCAGGGAATGGCATCCCAGGGCATGGGACGATCCGGTAGAGACAAGCCGGCATTTGGCATGATCCGTTGCAGCATGGTGAAGAACCGACCGGCGGAAAGACCGGTTTGTCCATCGAATGCGACGGCGCTCCGTCGTTGATGAATGATCTGTCCAGCCAAGGGTTCGGGGGCAATATCTTTCCGTTCATTCAGGGGGACCGTCGGGGTATGAAAGGTCATGCGTTCGGGTTCTCGTGTTGATTTCCAGGACGCCTCTGTCACCGAATCGATAATTTCCCAGGGGACTGGTTCATCCTTGCTCAAACGGTTCGCCGTGCCTTTCCACTCTCCGGATACGAGCACGGAATCTTCGGGATCGGGGAAGGCCAGTGTGAGGGTGGGGGGTGGCTGGAGATGTGCCGGCCAGACGGCTGCCAGCAATTCCGGGTATTCCCGCTCGGCCTGGTGGAAGTCCTGTTTTCGAGTCAAACCCAAGAGCCGCGAAATCGTGTCATCTGTCGTGCCATTCAACACCAACAGATTCCAGCCTAAGGTCGCCGCGGCAATGCGCAAGGTGCCGATCGCATGGCCCGTATCATGTTGGCAGTATCGAAAGGCCCTCTCTCCGTATTTCCATGCTTCCCGCCAATGAACGGACGTGAGTCCAACCAGAAATCCCTCAGAAGGCATGCCGTGAAGGATCGATTGGGCGGATTCAGGGGGAAGGGACCAACGGTGTTCGAGGGCATGTTCCTTCGGGGCATAGTGGTAAAGCCCCGGGTTCATCGCAAGTTGAGGGAGGGAACCCGTGAAGAGATACCCTTCCGTGGGGTGGAGGTTGCCGCTTGAGGGGTTACTCCGCAGGGCCCAACTGGTCCCGTGGTAGGCTTTCCACGCCGTGAGGGATAATCCATATTCGAAGAAGCGAGAGACGGTGTTGAGGGTGATGGGTTGTGAGGGAATCGAGTGCGGATGAAAGAGGGACTCATACGATGGAGAAAGCGGATCCTCGTCGAGTGCGAGATGAGGAAGCGGAATGAGTGGGGCGCCATGGAATCGACGGAAGGGATCCGGCTGATTCGCCCAGTCCAAGTATCCGAGCGACCGGGCGTACCGTTTGAACTCATGCTTGGTCTGCTCGTGATATTGTTTGACCTGCTCAAGAAGTGAAAGAGATTTTTGGTTGGTGGTCTGCTGGCTCATGGTGGGCAGTGTAGCATCTGGTCCGGTCGGGGAGGTAGGGTAGTCCTTGGCCACCAATGCATGCGGCAGGCCATGTACGCCCTCTATTCTGAAAATGGTTGAAGTTATTTCAGGATTCTGGCCAAATAGGCAGTTCCAAGAGAACGGTTAATTGCCGCAGCATCAAGACATCGGTTGCAATCATGCCAACCATCTATCTCTCCTCCACGTTTGAAGATCTCAAAGACTTCCGGCAAGCCGTGCTTGAAGGGCTTCGCCGGAGTGAATATCACGTCCTCAATATGGAGAATTATGTGGCGGGCGCACAGCGTCCTGTGGAGAAATGCCTCAATGACGTCGCGAAAGCGGACCTGTACATTGGCTTGTTCGCCTTTCGGTATGGATATATTCCACCCACCCAACATCAAAACCCTCAAGGATTATCCATCACCGAATTAGAATATCGAAAGGCTCAGGAACTTCAGAAACCTTACCTGGTCTTTGTCGCTAAAGAGGATGCGGGCATTCCTCTCACGTTGGTCGATGCATGCACGGGAGAGAATGACAAGGGAGAAAAAATAAATGCCTTTCGCAAAGAACTGCTGACCGAAACACTCGTCAGCCAATTTTCCCATCCGCAACAATTGGCGATGCTGGTGTTGGCTGCCGTCAAAACTCAGCTTGAACAACTCGCGCACTCAGTCGACCAAACCGCGCAACTATCCGATGTTCCCTCACCGGTTATCTGGGACATCAACAAAGAGGGATCGCCCTATCCCGGCCTTTTGCACTATACCCGCAAATTTGCTCCCGTGTTTTGCGGTCGTGAGCAGGAAGTGGGGGAGGTGTTGGATCGAATGAGGCAGCCTGAAAATCGGTTCCTGCTTATCAGTGGAGCCTCTGGAAGTGGCAAGTCCTCATTGGTGGATGCCGGCGTCCTTCCCAAAATAGAAGATGGGGTCTTATCCTCCGATCGCCCCTACACCTGTGTGCGCATCGTGCCGAGCCAAGGGAGTCACCTGTTCGATGCCTTGGTGCGGCCCCTCCATGCATTGGTGGAACGGGCAGGGTTCTCGGCCTTCGAGCTGGCCGAAAACCTGCTCAAAGAGCCGAAGACCCTTTCAGGCCGGTTACGGGAGATCGTCTCGAAAGGACTGCAGGGAAATGGTCTGGTGGTGTTTCTGGATCAGATGGAAGAAGTGTTTACCGTTCGTGACGTTGGCCAGGCCGGTCCCTTTCTGTCGGCGATGTACCAGGCCGCTCATGAGGCGGACGTGCCCGTCATTGCCACCATTCGCAGTGATTTCCTGTCCTGCTGTTACGACCTCCCCGAGATGCGGACCGTCATCAATCGAAGGGGCCACATCGCCCTGGGTCCCGCCGATGCCGGGAGTATCCGCGAGATGATCCGCCGGCCGGCACGGTGCGCGGGGCTCGGCATTTCCGACAGCCTGGTTCGGCGGATGGCACAAGACGTGGGATCGGAGTCGGGGAATTTACCCCTGCTGGCGTTTGCGCTGGAACAACTCTTCGACCGGCGAAACGGCAATGAACTCACCGAGGCGGTCTATGAGCAAGACCTGGGTGGGTTGACTGGGGCCATCCGCATGCATGCGGGCAAAGTGGAAAATCACATCGCTCAATTAACCGGCGCCGAGCCCCGGGACGTCTTACCCAAGATCTTTGCCCCGTTAGTCGTCATGATGAGTGAAGGGCAACCCACCAGGAGACGAGTGCGGAAGGACAGCTATGACGTCAAATTGGTGCCGGTTGTTGATTTGCTCATCAAGGAGCGCTTGCTACAGGGAGAAGAAGGCGAACAAGCCGAAAGTCTGGTCTCCATCGCGCATGAAAAGCTCTTCCAGGCCTGGCCGAGCCTGGCGCAGTGGGTATCGGACAATCAGCACGATCTATTCACGCTCCGGCAAGCCGAGATGCAAGCGGGAGAATGGGAGCGACATGGCTACGATCCGAAATATCTCTGGCATGTGGATCGGCATCGCACCCTTCCCGACATCATTGGGCGGTTTGGAGAGCAGACCATCAAAGGGGAGAGTGGAACGAAACGGATTCACCAGTTCGCGACTCCACAGAATCGGCTCATTGAATGCTTGAAAGACTCAACCCTCAGCCATCAGGAGCGGTTGACCATCGGCCAATACCTGACAAGCCTTGGCGATGCACGAGACGGGGTGGGGGTTCTAAACGGCTTGCCGGATATTGAATGGATCGAGATTCAGCCAGGGCAAATCAAACTGAGGATTCTTCCTCATGAGTTCGAGGTCCCACCCTTTCGCCTGGCCAAATACTTGGTGACGAATATCCAGTTTCAGGCGTTTATTGATGCCGCGGATGGTTACCAAAACAAGGAATGGTGGGACGGTCTAAAGCAGAGCGAAGGGCCTTCGGCATCTTCATGGAGCGAAGCGAATTGCCCACGGGAAGGGGTGTCCTGGTATGAAGCAATGGCCTTTTGTCGTTGGCTCAGTCATCGGACCAGTTCACCCATTCGCTTACCCACGGAGTGGGAATGGCAACAGGCGGCTACAGGCGGTGATCCAACGTATGAGTATCCATGGAAAGGGGGTTGGGAGGCTACACGCAGCAATAGTAATGAAAGTCGAATGTATCGAACGACCCCAGTCGGAATTAATCCAAACGGCGCCACGCAACAAGGGGTGATGGATATGGCAGGGAATGTGTATGAGTGGTGCCTAAATCAACACAAACACCCTGACAGGCCCGAGGTAACCGGTCGTTCTTTGATTGGCCAACGTGCGATTCGCGGTGGCTCCTGGAAATCCAAACCGGATTCCCTGCGTTCATCTGTCCGGCACAGGAACTTTCCTGCAGGGCGGAGCAACTACATCGGGTTTCGTCTTGCCCAGGACATCCCCTAACCCTTTGTCTTTTATCCTTTTACCATTTTTTTGCCTTTCTAATAACCCTTATGTACCAGGGAATAAGAGGAGACCTCCCGAGGTGTCGTAGCTGATCAAAATTCCTGGGGGAATTAGTGTAAAGGGCAATTGATTCTTATTGAGGAAATTGTAATAAGGAATCTTATCCGAATTGTTTTTTATAGAATCCACAATCGTTTGCCGGGGAAAGAAGATTTTTTACTATGAGGCCGAACTTGTCCAGGCTCTGGTCAGGTTTGTGGAGATACCCGGCTCAGAGGGGGCAACAAACGTCTTCTGGAACTGGTTCATTCTGCTGGTGGAGAGTTACCTGAGGCGAGTTGCAACCGTTCGATCGTCACCACCAGATATCCCGAATTATTGTTATAGAAATAGTCCAATTGAGCATCATTGGCAAAGGCCACCAATTCTCCGCTTTCCGGTGAATGAAACCTGCCCTGAATCATAGGCTCATTTGAGTAGGTTTTCTCCACATGGTCGGCGAAGGCAAAAGGTTCGCCCCTGTCGCCTATGCTCCCTAACAGCACCATAAGATCGTGACAAGGTGAAGCACTCCAGGCTCGTCCCCAATCACGAATCCGTTGTTTCCACCAGGAAAAAGGGAGATCGCCCCAACCGTTGATCGGATGCGCTGGAATCGAAGCATCGTTCCATCCATGAATCTCTTTAATTTGAAAGTGGTAAAGTTGATCTTTCTTGAGGAACACTCCGCTGTAATTTCTTCGTTCGTCGGCAAACACATAGAATACCCTCGACTGACCCGGTTCCCATGCTTCTTCTAATTCAGGCGAGTGATTTCCTCGCCAATGTTGTGCTTTCAGTTCCGGGAGGGAAAATTTCATGAGTTCTTCCTTAACGTCTGCTTTTTCCTCTGACTGATTCGTACAACCATACATGGCTACCCAAAGCCAGAGGGGGCAACATAACAACCGGATGGTGCTACGTCGTTTTCCACATTGTCCATTTAGTGGAAGATTCAGCATGGCAGGAATATGTTGCAACCCTCTGTGATGCGGTCAGGGAATCGGCCATCTGGTTGTGATGCTCGCAATCCCTTACCCCACGACGATGACCGCGTCTGAGGGTGGGTCGTTATGTTCTTTGCCGCCCGCCCGTCCCCGCGGTTGCATGGACGCATGCACGGCATCTCCGCGTTTAATCTTTCGAGGCGGATTTAACTTTGGATCGAAATTCTTGGAGATGGGGGCACTGGGATCGCAGAGCGAGCCATAGCGCTGAAGTCTCTCCTCCGCGACGGGCAGGCCGTTCTCTTTAGCCCGCTGGAGCATCCAGCAGAGGGTAATGCTGGCTAGCCCGATACTTAACCCTCCCCCGACGTCCGAATGGACTCCACGGAACCAGATCTCCTGCAGTTTCTCCGCCGGTGGTGGCCCGCCCCTCTTGGTTTGTATGCGGATGATCGGGAAGTTCCCCCGCCGTTCGTCCAACGCCATGGCGTGATAACAATGTTGCACGTTTGGCGGGAGGGTGAGCGTCCATTCAATATTCAGGTCATTCCCCGGAAGGCCGAAAGAAGCCACGGCATCCCACAACCCCAAGAACCGAATGGGGGCGCCACCTTTCTCTTCCTGGATTTCGTTGGCAAAATGAAGGGCCAATGCGGCGCCACGGTTAAATCCGATAATGTCGATGATCCGGTCAACTTCCTCAAAATACCGGTTCAGGTGCTCCAGGGCCTCCTTGATGCAGATCCTGCCTCCCGCGTCGGCCAGACCTCCCAGAAATTTCCCAATAAATCCCGCCCGCGTTCCCACGCCTTTCAGATAGAAGACGTTCACATCTGGGAACAGGGCTTTACAGAACTTCAGGACGTTGCTTTCCTTCGCCTCCTCGATTTCGTCTTCATTCCAGGTGCCATCAAAGGCAAAGACAGCCATGGTCAAGCCTCCTTAGTACATTGGTCATTACCAACGACATCAGGTTCTCTGCTGGTTCCAGAATCTCCGAGTTGCCTGCGCTTCTTGCAAGTTTTCCTTTAGCGAAGTAATACCGTACAGACTTTTTTTAATAATTTCAAAAGGGGAGAAAGAGAGACATAGGAGAAGGCCCGTTGGCCTTCCCACGCCTGGTTGGAAGCAGAGAGGAGATGAGCAACGTATACGTTGGTTGGAATACATTTAAGAAAGCCTTCGGTTAGGTTTGTTTTGAAGGGGGAGGGTCATTATCCGCCCGATAGAGGACATGGGAGGCACATTGAGCTCACTTGGCACGACAAGCTATCAGAAAATTTTCTTCAGTAGCGCTTTTACGTGCTCGGAAACCGCCGTACTGGAAAGTAGTGCATAAGGATCGAATTTAGCATAGTCGGATCTTAAGAGCTCTCCACCGTGTTTTAGTATCTCATCGAAATCATCCTTGCCAAGTACGATGTATGGTTCGAAGCCAATGGACTGGAGGAGGTTCCATACCGCGGGCACGGATTGTGGGTTTTTCTGGGCCAAGGCCTGAGATATGCGAAAAGAGGAAAGCCCGTGAATCATCCCGACAAGCTTAGTGATTCCCGAGAAGTAATCTTTTCGAAGATCGATGTAGATTTTTTCCTCAAGAAAGTTCGGAATTTCAGCTTCGCCTACAATAAGAGGCAACATGACTGTCCGATTCTCTTTTTGTTCACGGGACAAGGCTTTTTTGTACTCAGTCTTTGTCCATACGGTCTTGTTGTAATTTTCGGTGATCAGGATGGCGATGTATCGGGAATCCTCCATTGCTTTCGCAACTTCATCTGCAAGGCTTTGCCCGACCTCCAATTCCCAATCGTCCAGCCAGACGTCGATAGCGCAAAAGTTAAGTGTGAGCGCTAATTCCGACGCCACCTTTTGGTCTCGTGAAGAGTGACTAATGAAAATATCCGGCTTCGTAGTTCTCTTCGCTCCTCGTTCAATGCTTTTCATTCCGTTTTCCTCCTGGGAAATGCGATGGCAACATTTTCAAAGCACCCGTATTCATGATGCCCAACGCAGGGCACGTACACCTTGCCGTCACTGTGCAAACTCATATCTACGAGAATTGACCGGCGCGTCGGTTGCAAGCCAAAGGTAAACCGCTATCCCGTCAGGACGGCTCGCAGACGACGGGAAATCTTTGGGCGAAGGGCATTCGTCTGACCGATTGAGTACTGGATAATATTCAGGTTGCGAACATCAAAAGGGATTTTCTCCACTGCCGTCGAGCAGATGGGGACCACTGCCTTTCCGGAGGCATGGGCGAAACCCATTTCGTACAATACATTCGGCCTCGACTCCGAAAGATCGACGACGACGGCCGACGCCTCTGCGATTCGCTGCCGAATGCGTTCCACGACGTCCCCAGTGTAGTCTTCTTTGTCGACCCGCTTGGCCGCACTTCGGACG
Source organism: Nitrospiria bacterium (assembly GCA_030430725.1). Classification (GTDB taxonomy): domain Bacteria; phylum Nitrospirota; class Nitrospiria; order Nitrospirales; family UBA8639; genus Nitrospira_E. The sequence continues at coordinate 108 of JAUIKP010000001.1, read as the reverse complement.
AGCCTTGCCGCTCCGCGGATCGCCACGAAAAATACGTCGTCGTACTTCGGAGCGAAGGGCATCGCAGCAAACACTATCCGCTTGGCGGCCACCGAGATGGAGGCGGGA
>JAUIKP010000277.1 GCA_030430725.1 Nitrospiria bacterium | reverse complement strand
CTGGACCGGGCCTTTGAGCGAGAGAAACGGGTGTTATTTGAAGGTGCGCAAGGGACCCATTTAGATGTGGATTTTGGGACCTATCCCTATGTGACATCTTCGAGTTCGTGCTCGGGTGGGGCGTGCACCGGCAGTGGGGTCGGCCCCACTACAATTACAGGAGTCCTGGGTGTGACCAAGGCCTACACCACCCGAGTGGGGGGAGGTCCGTTTCCGACAGAGTTGATGGATGAAATGGGTCAGCAACTGATGCAGCGTGGGAACGAATATGGCTCAACAACAGGTCGAGCCCGCCGGTGTGGCTGGCTGGATATGGTATTATTGCGTTATGCTGTTCGAATTAACGGACTGACCTCATTGGCCATTACTAAGTTGGATGTGCTGGATGGCTGCAAAGAATTGAAAATTTGTACCGGATACCGATATCAGGGGAAACTCCACAAGGAAATGCCAGGAGATTTGCAAGTGTTGGCCGGGTGTGAGCCGGTGTATGAACGATGGAAAGGGTGGACAGTCGAAACGTCGGGTTTGAAGTCGTATCGAAGTCTCCCGTCTGCTGCTAAACGGTATTTGGCCAGAATTGAGGAACTAACCGGATGCCGCATTGATATGATCTCGACCGGTTCCAAGCGTGAAGATACTATTATCGTGAGAAATCCAATGAATCGTTCCCGTAAAGGCTCATGACGAAAACGCATCTTTATGCCTTTCTCGCTGTAAGTTTGACAACACCGGAATCCATTGTTAGCATCGCGACCCGGTGAGCCGCTAGCTCAGTTGGTAGAGCATCGCCCTTTTAAGGCGAGGGTCGTGCGTTCGAGCCGCACGCGGCTCACCATAAGTATCAAGAAATTGCCCCTCCATCTCATTTCCTTTCTGTGAGGGCGACAGGGTTTGGTGTCACGCTTTTATCCAAAAATTTTCCCCAGAGAATCTTAGATTTACCAAATTATTCTTCTTTATGAAGTTGTGCTCAGGTGACCTGCTGTTGGGCTTATCCTAAAGAATTTTGCCTTTCTCCTCTTTGATTAGCATTTCTACCCTGTTGGACTGAATAACGTTCTGAGAAGAATACACCCACTCCCTGGGTCTCATCCTTATCGTTGGTTGACGAATATCATTTTAGGCTCCATTTAGGGATTGGAAAGAATGGGTGATTGATCGAAGGGTAAGGCACGGCCTTTCTGGTGTATGAGGAACCCCTTTGTTCCTTACACAAGTGAAGGTATAAGACATAATTTTTTCAATTTTCTACCACTTAGGAGGGTGTGGTGAGGACAGGATCATTTTCAAGGTTTCCTGCTGGGTACCTATTCTCTTGGTAGGCACTCCCTTCCTATGATCGTTTTGAAATGCCAGTTTCCGAGGGATGAAATACCATGACAAAGGATTTCCATAGCATGGGGTATGCCACGCCCCTTGTCGTTGTTCTTGGGCTCCTATTGATCTACGTTCTGGCACCAGAATTCTATTTGGCCTACATCCTTGAAGAAGTTCAACGCGAACAAGGCGCCGTGGAGATTGTGACATTCTGGTCCGCAATAATAGGCGGGGCCATGTTGTTGGCGTCTAGCTGGACATTCTGGAAAAGCGGAAATTGGGCGGCGGCCGGTGTTATCGGAGCGGTCTCCGGCGCTTCCATTCTTTTTGCCGGAGAAGAAATTGGTTGGGGACAGATCCATTTTGGGTGGGAAACCCCCCTCTGGTGGAGTACGCGTTTTGGTGGATCAACAGACCTCCATAGCAGCCGGTTTCCTGTTCACACATTGGGAGCCATATTTCTGTTCATGATATTTATTTTTTTACCGGTTGTCTGGAAGTTTCAATTACCTATTCGGTTACCGGAAAATTTAAAACCGGCCATCCCGGAAGGGCCGGTCATTTTCACCATTGCGTTTGCTACCCTCTATCGGGAACTCAAGGGTTTCTACTTCTGGCTAACTCCGCTTGGCTACCGGGATCGTTTTTATGAAGAATTTTTGTGGGGTCTGAATGAACACAAAGAAATGTTGATCGCCATCGCCATGCTTCTGTATGCCCTCTACCGTCTGCCTCATCTAAAACAGATTCGTTCTGCGTCGTGAGTCATCGATTTTATTCTTTGGTCCAAATCTTCTTACTTTCTCCCCGCATAAACGGCTTTTCTTGCTCCCATCCGTTCAGGGTGGAATGGTGAATGTCCCATTCTTATGGTTTTTCATTGCGCGTCATGCGAGTACGAAAATGAAGAGCTTTTGAACGCCAGAACTTCAGGCTGTGACGCCTAGTACTTAGGGATGTGGGGTTAATCGAGCCAGGTTGGCGTTGGTTTGCGACAACACCATGGCGAAGGTTGCGAAATCAGTTTCTGTCAATGGTTTTCCTTTAAAACCTCGATCTACTAAGAAGAGACCTATGGGTTTTCTGGGAATGTAGAGCGTTCCCGCAAATCCAGGTTGCTCTCCCCAATATTGAAGAAAATCAGAGGGTATGCCTCCTTCTGCTCCTTCTTCTTCGACTAAGGAAGAAAATCGTATAGGCTGGAATTGATGGATGAGTCGGTCCCAGAAATTCCCCTTTTTAATCGGACAGTGAAAGGTTGCCTGTATCGCTTCCGAGTCTCCTCCGTAGCCGATCTTGGCTTCGAGCTTGTCTTTTCCCGGTACCACCAATGCGAGCCAGACCCGTTCAAATCCGCAGGAGGCAAAGAGAGTGCGGGCGGCAAGGGTGAGCACGGAGGAGGGTTCAGATATTTTCATGACTTGAATCGCAAAATCTAGCAATGGCCTATCGCATGGGGGTGAAGAATGCAGAGAAGATACTCCTTGCTGAGCTGATTCAACCAATTCTGCAGGAGAAGGCCCTTCAGGGTGAATTGCGTGATAGATGGTTTGGGTCAGGTGAAGTAAGTGTTGATTGTGAGGAAAGGTTCCCCTGGCGTCAGATGCGGGAAGAAAGTGCTGTCGGTCAATGTGGATGGCCGAGGCGATTTCTGATGCTTGCCTAAAGGCTTTGGCCACGGTGTGTTCTAATTGGATCATAGAGAGCCCAAATGGGGGAAGAAACTGTTCGATCAAGCCTTGGAGCACCTCTTCTTGTCCGGAAGCCAATGGGTTCAGGAGGCAATAACTCAATTCATTAGCGGCTCGAACAATACTTTCCATGATCCGTTGATCTGCTTCGGGCCGAGATTTAGCCCAGACGGGCTTTTTCTCCAATAGTTGGACCAGGCTGTCCGGCAGATTCCAATGCCTGGCCATGGCGGAAGCGATGACCTGCAGCGGTCGTCCCAAAAGCGTTAATTCGGCTTTGGGGATCTTGGCAGGATCTTCTCGGCGTATGACTTCCAGTTGTTCGGCGACGTCGGGTCGACAGAGGGCGAGGATGAGGTCTCCCAGCGAATAGAGCATGCCATTGGTAAATAACGACCCCGTTTCCGCGTAATTGATGGCTTTTCCCAGTTCTTGTGCCTGTGTCCCGGCCACCAGGGCACGAGCCAGAAGGTGTTTCAAATTTGTGGTATCGGCCCCAAAGGTGTCGGCCTGTTCGATTAATTGGGCAGAGACCACCATGGCGCGAATGACGTCAAACCCGATGAGGGCTACCGCATAGGTTGGGGTTTTGACGGGTGTGCGGGTAAGATAAGCAGGGCTATTTGCGATTTTGATGACGTTGGCCATCATGGCTTGATCGCGCATGATGATTTCTCCAATATCGCTGGCATTTGAGCGTTTGTCCTGAGTAAGATTTAGGACTTGGATACAACTTTGCCTGAGGATAGGCAATGTTTCCGGGGCTTGGGCAAGCAGACTGTCCAGAAAGGAAGCGGGGATCGTATGATCACTGGCGGTGGCGGGTTTCATGATGGTACGTCCGGCAGGGTCGAGTGCCAGGCGGTCATTCTGTGGCGTGAAAGTTTTAGATCACGGTAATAGGAACTTGGTAGTTGGCTCTAAGGTAAATTCTCGGTAATATTTTCCGAAACATTAAACCGTTCTCACCTTCGGGGTGGGAGGCCGGTCTCATTTTTGATTGAGTGATACTTGTATGAGGAATAGAATTTCCTGCTCCGCTCAGGAGCTGAACCAATTAGATGCGGACATGATTCAATCGGTGGTTGGGGGAACGGTCTTCGAGGAAGGCCAGCAATATTTTTCCACCCAACGAGTCAAGATCCTTGATGCGGACCAGACGCAAATCACCTCCGAGGTCAATGGTGTCTATGGCGTGTATACGCAAACCATTAAGTTGCGAGCGGGAACCTTGTCAACCAGATGTTCCTGCCCATCGACTGAACAACCTTTTTGTCGCCATTGTGTTGCAGTGTTACTGCACCAATTCCATAACGGTTCACCACTTAAGCCAAGTGCTAACGATAAGGACCCGGCTCCTTCTTCCGATCTGCGGGGACAAGCCGGAGCACCCCATGCGGAGGAATCTCCGGGTGCGGGTGATTTGAATTTTTGGGAAGCCATCCTGTTTATCGATTGGGTACAGAAAGCGGTTGGCCTTTTAGGTAAGGAGGCTACCCTACCGCCAGTTCCTGATTCACTCGGGGGGGTGGCTCGAGAATGGGTCGGGGTGGTTGAACGCCTTAATTCACAATGTCTGGAAGGTGAAGAAGACCGAATGGATGCGTTGAGGAGCCTGCAATCAGCCGAAAGCATGGTTGAAAGCCTCACGAAGAAGTTGGAATGTCTAAAGGAAGAAGCGGAGGTGGCCAAACAGAATTGCAGAGTGTTAGAGATAAAAGTTCAGCAATTACAAGATTCCTTGGCAGAGATCTCAAAAACATCCAATTAGGTCAGTTGATTTGCGGTGGGCTTCGTGCCCAAAGTGACTTATAACGCAAGACGAGGACCAAGGAACGGTGCGGTTAGTCTTTTGACTTTTTCCCTATAGGCAAAGACCCGATGGGTGGTTTAAAGAAATGTCAGGGTAATGATGTCCGTAAATCATTCATGCTCGAATCTGTATGGGCTCTTCCATTCGGCGGGCAATTGACCCAGCTGTTCGTCTCACCATTTCAAGGACATTGTCGGCAATTTGGCCCAGCGCGATGGTCGCTGGGGAGGTGGGAACCAATTCTACCACTGGAAGATATTTTAAGATGGATTGTTGCACGTGAATGTCTTCCGGGATATTTCCTAAGATAGAGAGGTCGGTTCCGACATATTGCTTAAGTAGATGTTGTAAGTGCAGGGTATTG
>JAUIKP010000276.1 GCA_030430725.1 Nitrospiria bacterium | reverse complement strand
ACGTCTTTTTCAATAACGGGTTGTCATACAAATAGATTTGTCCAACTGACAAATAATTTGCGGCCCGCCAATAGGCATCGATCAAGTCCAGTTCTTTTTTTGATAACGTATTCGACATGCTGTCCTCCTTTAATGTGACATCATCCAGCTTGAACACTTACTCAAGATAAATGTGATTCTTCCGGTTTAAGTGTAGGGAAATTCCTGTGACAATATGTGAGACCCTCCGCCGACACATTCCTCGCCTTTGTAATAAGGGGAAGTTGGGCGAGGTCCAAACAGATTCCTTGGAACCTACCGGGTCCCTCCGAGACAACGTACCGTCTCACGGGCAATCCAGGTTTCTTCATCCGCAGCCCCGACATACACTTCCAATGATTGCTCATCTTTACTGATTCTCGTGACATTTCCCGGCTGAAGACCGACGGCTTCGCTATTGAGACGAGGATCCAACCGTAATCCGCACCATTCCATATCTTCACATATTTTGCGTCGAATATCGGGAGCCGCCTCGCCGATTCCGCCCCCGAAGACGATGGCTTCCGCTCCGCTCAGCACCGCAAGATAGGCCCCGATATATTTTTTTACACGGTAGCAAAACACCTCTATGGCCATTTGCGATGGTTTATGCTGTTCACGGTTCGCCGCTTGCAGGAGTTCCCTCATATCATTCGTTTTTCCGGAAAGTCCCAGAAGGCCGGACTGTTCATTTAACCAGCGCTCCACTTCGGTCGGTTCCACTTTTTCCTGTTGACAGAGATAGGTGACGATGGAGGGATCCAGATCACCGCACCGGGTGCCCATGACCAGCCCTTCCAGCGGTGTGAATCCCATGGAAGTCTCCACAGATTGCCCATTGTTAATTGCGGATATTGAACATCCATTTCCGAGTTGCACGGTGATGAGTCGGGATGGTTCAGCCGGTCTGCCGGTTTTTTCAAAATAACTTCCAACCAACGAGGCATGTGCGATGCCGTGGAACCCATAGCGACGAATGTGATGGCGACCGGCTAACGCATGGGGCAGCGCGTACACTTTTGCATGAGAGGGCATGGTGTGGTGAAAGGCCGTGTCGAACACTGCCACCATCGGGATCTGTGGACCCAGAATGGCCCTGACCCCCCGAATTCCTTCCAGGCAGGCCGGGTTGTGCAAGGGCGCTAATTCTCCAAGCGTATCAATCTCGCTCATCACTTCGTCCGAAATCACGACCGATTGAGAGAATCGTTCTCCTCCATGGACCACCCGGTGGCCGACGGCTTCCACCCCGGCGAGGGAGGCGGGATGATGATTCGCGCTGTCGAGTTGTTCGAGTTGCTCAAACAGCCAGCGAATGGCCTGATGGTGGTTGGAAATCACCCGGGTGATTTTCGTAATAGGTTGTTCTTCGACCGCACATTCAAAACTCGCCGTGTTGCCGATGCCCTTCACGGCTCCCTTGATCAGTGCCCGATCCGGTCGAATTTCGCGAGGTGCCGCTTGAGGATCAACATCGAGCACCCGAAACTTGAGGGACGAACTTCCGCTGTTCAGCACGAGAATTCGCATGGTCCCCTTTCACTCACATTGCCGGCCAGGTCACGATCGGCCGAGTGATAATTGGAACCTCGGGCGAAAGGTGTAGCTCTTCATCTTCATGCCGGATCATCAACCCGTCGCCCTCCCGCAAAGCATACCGGGCGCCTTCGGGCCCCATTTCGACGTCGAGGATTTGACCGTGATAGGTCAAAGGAAAGCGTATCTTTGCCGGCTGATCCGGTTGACGTCTAGGCTTGAACGTCAGGATACCGTCGAAGTCGCGCATCCCGGCCATGCCATACACCATCGTCATCCAGGTCCCGCCCATTGAGGCAATGTGGCACCCGTCTTTCACATTTCCCCCCACATCGGCAAGATCCATCAACAACGCCGCCCGTGCGTATTCCAACGCTTTATCCACGTATCCGATCTCCGACGCGACGATACTCTGAATGCAGGATGAAAGAGAGGAATCACCTGTGGTCAGGGGGTCATAATAGTCAAAATTACGTTTTTTCTGCTCCGGGGAAAGTTCTTTCCCTATCAGAAACATGGCAAGAATAATATCCGCTTGCTTAATGACTTGATATCGGTAGATGACCAACGGGTGAAAAAACAATAAGAGAGGAAATTTTTCCGGCGGCGTTGACTTAAGGTCCCACAATTCTTTTTCTAGAAAAAAATCATCCTGCGGGTGAATCCCTCGATTTTCATCATAAGGGATGTAAATATTTTCCGCCGCCCTCCGCCATTCCTTGATTTCTTCCATCTCCACGCCGGTCTTGCTGACAAGGGCGGCGAATATCTCGGGTTTCTGTTCCCGTAATGTCTCCATCGTCGACACCGCATACTGGAGATTTTCCCGCGCCATGAGATTCGTATAGGTATTGTTATTGACGACGGTATTGTATTCGTCAGGTCCGGTGACCCCATGAATGCAAAACTTTCCTTTCTTGTCGTGGTCTTCCGAATAAAATCCCAGATCACTCCATAAGCGTGCCGTTTCGATCAACATTTCGGCTCCGTACTCATTCAAAAAATTCTCATCACCGGTGGCCTGGATGTATTTTCTAAGGGCATACATGATGTCCGCATTGATGTGATACTGGGCGGTTCCCGCGGCATAGTAGGCGGAGGCTTCTTCTCCGTTGATGGTCCTCCATGGAAACATCGCGCCCTTTTGATTTAATTCCCGGGCCCGTTCCCTGGCTTTGTCCAACATGCGATAGCGGAACATCAGGAGGTTCTTGGCAATGGACGGAGAGGTATAGATCAAAAATGGCAGCAGATAGATTTCCGTATCCCAAAAGTATTGACCTTCATATGCCTGGCCCGTCAGCCCCTTGGCCGGCACTCCGGTGGTATCAGCTCTGCCTGCTGCCTGAAGGATATGAAACAGGTTGAAGCGAATGGCCTGCTGGATTTCAATGTTGGAGCGCTTGGCCCGTTTTGGATCCAAATTGCTGACCTGGATATCGCTTCTTTGCCAGAATTCGTGCATGTATTGCTCCTGGTCCGCCAGAATGCGTGGGAAGCCCTGTCCGAGGGCTCGATCTAAAGACCGTTCGGCCCTTGCACACAGTCCTTCCGGAGATGCGGTGTCTGTCGTGTGATAGGTCATGTACTTGAACAGGCGAATGGGGATGCCCGGCTTGGCCTCGATCGAGAAGACAGTCGCCCCGAAATCCTCGTAACACTTGTCCTGAACGGTGTAGGCACAGTCGGTCACCAGATCATGGTCCATGCCGCAAGCCAGAGTCATGTTGCTGTTCTTGGTACTGTGACACAGCACCACACGACGATCTTTGGCAATCTGTTTCCTGGGATGTAACGTCCGGTCGAGTAAACCTTTTGCTTGTCGAGGGTCACCGTTTCCCTTTTGATGGTCGTGAAGGTAGAGCATTTCAGAGGAAAGGACGACCGGCGCTTCTGCATTCAACACCGTCACTTCATACGAGATGGCCCCAATGTGGCGGTGGGGAAATGACACAAGGCGTCTGGATTTGATGTGCACCTGTTTCCCGGACGGGGTCTCCCACAAGATCTCCCGGTCCAGTGTGGCCGACTTCATGTTCAAACGTCGGTCGTAGTTCAACAGATTGGCGCTCGGCAGATAGAGAGGTTCGTCGTCAACGTAGAGTTTGATTTTTTTAGTGTCCGTGACATTGACGATGGTCTGACCCGTCCGGGCAAAACCAAAGGCCTCTTCGCCGTAGACGATCGGCCACGATTCGTAGAAACCATTGACAAACGTGCCGTTTTGAACGGCGGGCACCCCTTCTTCTCCACATCCCCGCATACCGAGATATCCGTTTCCTATCGCAAAAATCGTTTCGGTCATTTCGATGGCTGGAGGGTGGAATTTTTTTTCTATCAGATTCCATTCATCGGGAGGATAAATATGGGGAGGAGGCTTCACGCGCTCATGGTGTATCATGAATTTTTCACCTTTCCATCAAACGCCATAGGCTTACATACTGCTGCCGGGTATTTATCAGTGAAGACGAATCGTATAGAGGTGTGAGGGAAACATCCCGGCAGCTTAATCGAGCAATTCTCCAAGATCCTTGACCACGATATCAGCGCCATGGTTTCTGAGTTCTTCGGAGTCTCCTTTGCGCGCGACTCCGATCACCAGCCCGAATCCGCCATTCCGTCCGGCTTGAACTCCCGAAATCGCGTCTTCCACCACCACCGCACGTTTCGGATCCACACCTAAGGATTTTGCTGCGGCAAGAAAGCCGTCCGGAGCCGGCTTTCCCGAGAGATGTTGGTCGTGGATGACATTGCCGTCGACTTTCACGGAAAATAAATCTCCGATTCCGGCTGCCTTGAGCACGGCATCGCAATTCTGACTTGAAGTCACAACGGCGACTGCGATGCCTTCCCCACGGATTTGACGAATCAATGCGACACTGCCTTCGTAGGATTCCACACCATCAGACTCAAGGACCGCGTTGATCAATTCGTTCTTGCGGTTTCCCAGCCCGCACACGGTTTCTGTTTGTGGTGAATCATCCGGAGTTCCTTCGGGTAGCTCAATCCCCCGGGACCGGAGAAAATCGCGGACTCCATCAAACCGCGGCTTCCCATCCACATAGAGACGATAATCCGTGGCAATCTCAAAGGGTTGAAACGGTTCACCGGTCCGGGACGCCAGGTTCTGCAGATATTCGTCGAACATTATTTTCCAACACTTGGCATGCACAGTAGCTGTTGCCGTGAGGACGCCATCAAGGTCAAACAGCACGGCATCGAATTTATCGCGGGTTATAACATTAGGTGCTTTCCCTCCACTCATGGTTGGTCCTCTTCCCGGCTGACTGTTGTTGTTTGAGCGACAAGATTTTTCTTCCAATCGCCATCACAGTGTTTCAAAACGGACATGGGATATTTGCCTCCAAATCTCTCACCGGTCAAAAGGATTCATCAAATGCGGCTTAGTCGTCATGCCAGTCTGCACGGTGTGCCGGTGCCGTTTTCCGTGACGAATCCGCTTCCATCTTTTCTGTGTATTTCCCGAAGCACGCAGCTCCGTTACATTTGGCTCTGTGGTAAAAAGCTTGTTGACCTGCCTGGAGGTTTTCGGCCTTCCCGTGCCAGGTTTCCAGCGCGGCATCCTGCAGGGCGCGGCCATAGGAAAAGCTGATTTTCCAAGGTTTCGGGGAAGGAAGTTG